>DTSG01000062.1:0-3076 GCA_012965455.1 Planctomycetaceae bacterium
TAAAACCAACGCTCTATTAATAATACGCTTACTAGAGTCCTTCGGTTTGTTTTGCCTCTATTTCAGGTAGTTTTTCCGGTACGGACTCCGCTTCTTTAGTTGCTGCTTCCGCTTCTTTAGCTGCTTCCGCTTCTTTAGCTGCTTCCGCTTCTTTAGCTGCTGCTTCCTTGGCCGCTTTAGCCTCCGCAACTAACCCAGCAACAGATGCACGTGATTTCGCGTAGCCGTCAAAGTTCATCAATAAATCGACCAAAGCGTCGACTGTTTCGGGGCTCGTACCGTGGAACAATTTCTGTGTTTGTTCAGCTCCTAAATGCGGCTTGGCTTCGTCATAAGGCACATTTTGCGGCATAGCGGTATAAGGCAAAATGCTACTAGGTCGCGCTATCCAGCGCTGGACATATCCCGCGCGTAGCCGTTTGTGCACCATACCTAAGTTCGGTGCCATTCCTCGAACCGAACCTTCCGGCACAAAATCACCCATGGAGTGACACTTGATGCAATAATCTTGACTGACGACGATCTGCAGCGCATCTGCCAAACGATCGCTATCACCACCATTCTCAGCTTGGTAAGCCGCGGCCGCCTCTGCCAAATAATCAACATTGACCCGCGGGTCAAATTCATAAGGGTAATTTGCATTGTCTCGAGCAGCGAAGTAATTAACGATCTTGGTCGCTTCAGCACTGGACATATTGAACTTAGGCATGCGCAACACAACCGCTGGTCGAATCCGATAGGGTTCTAGCAGGAAGTCATGGAACCACTGGTTCTGCACCTTCCGGCCCTGCCCCACAAGTGGTGGTGGCACCCAAGCCCAACTTTCAGCACCCTTGGCTTCAGGATTTACGAGGCGTTCTTGCTGTGTAACAAAAGGCAACAAGTATCTAGCTAAGACACCACCGCTGGCGGCTGTACGTTGAGAAACAGTTGTTGGGGCAATCCGTGACAAATTCGAACCTGCTGCAGCAACTCCACCGTTTAACACTCCATAGTCCCACAACTGGAACTGCAATTCACCTACACCGTTGAGACGGAAGGGATCCTGTAAATAATCCTCAATCGGATCAAGGAATTCAGCGTCATTTGCGGATGCTAGTCCTTCATTTCCGACAGCAGGCATGCCTTTAAACGTCGCCGTAATATTGCCACGAGCGTCCTGCTGCATGGATTCCGCCAATTCCTGTGCTGACACATCTGGCCGCAAGAATGGATATTCCTTGGGAACTTCAACATGTTGTGCTAGCACGGTCTGCAATTCAGTTTCAGACAGTGTCAGATTCCATTTTTCAGGCTCTAAGATATGACACCCTGCACAGTTGAACTTATCGAGTACTTGCTTGCCGTCGATCAACGCTTTCGTGCGGACACTCGGTTTGTATAAATACTTTTCACGCGGCGGTTCACTCACTAAACCCAACACGAATGTAATAATAGCTTCCCGGTCTGCGGTACTCAGTGGGAACTGAGGCATACGCAAGCGTTCGCTATATTTTTTACCGGCTGCTTTGTGGTAATCATAACTACGCGGCTCACGCAACTTCTGGTAAATGAATCCTGTGCGATTATGAGCGTGCATTTGTTCATGGTAAAAATCAGGCATGTCTGCGTCATAACGACTTGGCATTATGTCTCGCTCTGCTTCAACTTCGCCATGTTCATGCCCACCGTCACCGACATCATTAGTCACGACAACATGATCCGCATGGCTCGAATGACCATCATGCCCCGCAGCGTGATGCCCTTCCAGGTATTGAGCAATGTGTTCGAATGCTAGTTTAGATGGATCTTTACGACCCCAGTCGGCCAAGCCGGCACCGATTGGTTTGGCATCTTCAAACCCAGGGATGTCATGGCAACCATAACAACCGTACTTAGCAAGTGCTTTGCGGCCGATGTATCGCAACTTCGTATCGATATCTAACCCCGTCGCATCGCCATCGTGTTGCAACAACCGCTCAGCCACTTTAACACCGGAGGCGTTTGCCGGAATTCCGTTTACAGCATACTTCGCTGCAACTTGTCGGTAGAACGAATCCTCAAGGTTCTTTTGAACCAACTCCGATAGATTTGATTGCAAGGTTTCACTTGCTGTTAATTTAGCAACGGTTAATGTATTTTCACCAACCGTCCAGGCTCCGACATCCGCCAATAAGAATGCAGCAATATCCAAGGCTGGATCAACTTTGGTTTCGGTACCATCTTCATTCTTGGTAATTTCAACATCGATAAACAAATCAGGCATTACGGTTCGAGCGTGATATTTTGTTGGTTGCTTGATCCAGCTATAAAGCCATTTCTGAGCATCGGCAACCCCCGCAAATTTTGCTCCAAGCTGAGACAGATCTGGCCCCTGCAAAAATTCATCTGGATTTCGATACGCTTCGATGCCTGCTAGCGTTTCATCGTGATGACTGTGACATGCCAAGCAACCCCGTTGCTGGAATGCGATTTTCCCCCGGTCAGCATCAGCCGTTACGTCCGACCCCCATGCCAAATAATCAAACGATTGAGTATTACTCTTGAGGTAATGAACCATTCCGAGTAGTTCAATTGGCTCAAACTTAGCGGCTGCTTTGTCAGCAACACCCTCAGGCAAGTGGCTATGTAAATTAAAGAACCGAGGCATCCGACTACTGCTGCGGAAACTTTGCGGATTGGCAATCCAATCATAAAGAAACGCTGCGCCATTTTTGGCTCCAACATATCGCAAACTAGGGCCAGGTTTTCGCAAGGAACCAGGAACGTCCACATCAGCAAGAACCGTCGCAATACGGCCATGTGAGTCATCCGATAGAATGCTTTCACCGACAGCATCTAGCGCATCAACATCTTGCTCAATCACTTGCAGTAAATCATGTCGCGCGGCATCATCATCTGGGTGAGATACCAATCGGTTTACTAACTGTTGGTCAGAGGCTGAAAGATTTGCAAATCCCGCATCAGCTTTAATTTGCAACGCAGCTGCTGAGTAGTTGGGTTCAAGTCGCATGTCTGGACCGATTCGCTTGTCAGGGCCTTCAAAGCCATTGATTTCATGGCAGCCGTAACAACCAAACTTACGAATGGTGTTATA
>DTSG01000062.1:3166-5362 GCA_012965455.1 Planctomycetaceae bacterium
AATATCCAGTGGTGGTTATCAAACCAACCGTGTTCATCCATCCAGCGAGATCTATCTAATGGATCATTAGGGGTATGCGATGCCCATTTGAAATCGGTTGCACTGCCCTGTCCTTCGTGACAAATCGTACAACCAAACTCTTGGATCCTGTGCGGACTTAATGAACCCACAAACAAGTCCAAACGCGGGTGACTATTGAAGGGATGAGGTAGTCCTCGTCGCACCAACAATACTACGCTATCGGTTTCACCTTGAGCGGCTAGTAAACGGTGTGCTACTAAATCCGGATCATACACCAAGTCACCATCGATACTGACGATAACGTCACCAATTTCGAGTCCTGGTCGAGTATCTCGAGCATGAACGGTGTTCTTGATTGGGTTTGCTGGACTAGATGATTGCAGCAAAGCGTCTAAGATCTGCTGGCCCGTGTAGGTTACATCGTTATAATCTGGCTCAATAACAGTGGCGTTTTTCGCGAGTGTCTGAGTCGCAACATAGGCGACGGTTACGTCATCATCATTGATCAATCCGGTCGGAGCGAACCGCATTCCAAATACATTTTCGAGCGCCTTCTGACGGCCTACTTGGGATTCTGCGGGCGTCGGTGGATCTGGGGCACCTGTTTCAGATACAAAATCTGTAGACGCCGCAGTTACAGGCGGAATCTCCAAGCGAATCTCAATCGTTCGCTGAGCAACAAACGCTGGCTGCAAGGCCTCACCTGGAACTGATTTTTCCATCATCTGATGACAAGTGGTACAGCGGTCAAAGCGGCGTACCATTTGGAAATTGACACTTTGCTCTAAGTCGTCGCTCCATAAGTTGTCAATTTGCAGCGGACTGTTGAATGCATCAAGGATGGGTAATTCCAACCACTTCTTGCCTAACCACTTTCCTTCCCACAGAGCTGAATGACGTTCATCAATAGCAGCTTGCAGACGAACTTTCTCGGAATTGGCGTCGTCAAGCAAGTTTTGTTTTGCATTGACAACCGCTTGGAATTTACCACTGAATGTTTTTAGTTCTTTTCGAAACTTAGCAACTCGTTCGTACTCACCTTCTTTTACATCCAATCCTTCTTCCGGATTGTTCAGTATTTCTAGTAATGCTTCATGAGCCGCAAGCTCTGCCGTTTTATCTCCATCACGCACTGCTAGGCCTTCGTCCGCTGAAGCTTGGTCACGGTTCGCTCGCTGGAATTTCACCTTAACAAGGCGTGCATCTTCTTTTGCTTTGATCAATGCGATTTGATTGTCAATGGCTTCCGTAAGCGCTGTACGAGCGGCAGCAGCCGATTCACTCGACGCGTTTTTCCAAGTTGCTGCAGCAGCTTTCATGGACTCAACGTCGATAACGCCGATCACATCCTGTAAATCTTCCGTGTTAGCGGCGTCAGCCCAAAATGCGTCGATACGAACAATCAGATCGCCGACACTTTTAAGTCCATCGGTCTGGCTGGCCGCAGCAACGTCCAACTCCCCTTGGGCTTTAGCAATTGCCGCCACAACACCGTCAGTTTGCGTCTCTAATTGACGCCATTCTGTTATCTGAATATCGATCACTCGAGCCTCAGCTTGGTATTGCTTCCACTCCCGCGCGTGATCTTTCCAGAACAGCCACAGCGTGGATATTAGAAGAATTACAGACGTGATGGCGAACACCACGTGCAGCTTCTTTTGATCCCAAATTGTTTGATCACCTGCAGGCATTTCTTTGTCTCCGCAATTGCGGCAGATCCTTGTCTTATTCCTATAAATCTTCACCGTGGGCACAACGGCTCAGCAGTGCTGACATCTAAAAATTAATAAAATACTCCGGTATGGAGATGAAATACTTCATATCCACGGTCCAACGGGCCAACATCTTAATTGGAAGCGTTGCCATCCACAAAAAGAGGTTTGCCATCACCATATATCTAATCAGCCCCATCCTTCTATACAGAGGCTGGAACAATCGTTTCTCTTTCAGCGCCAGTAAGGGCGGCAAAATCGTAAAGTAACCAATCAACCCCAAAATTCCGATAACCTCGCGTTTGAAAATAATCAACACTTTAATCAAAAACGGATCAGCGGGGTCTGGTTTGGGCAGCGGCTGGTTCAACAAATCCACCCAGAACAACTGCGAGAGGTCGACATTATTCATTGCTTGAACCTTATGGGCATCCCATGTTTCATAGAACCCAAAGAAGTTCCA
>DTSG01000063.1:0-613 GCA_012965455.1 Planctomycetaceae bacterium
CCCAGTCCACGACCAGCGCATCTTTTTGGAGGGATTTCAGGGTAACGCTCCTTAAGACCAAGGGAGTATACTTCGGGCTCTTGAGCGTTCTCTTAATAGAATGAGTCGATGGATTTAGTGCCGTTGCCTGCGTCTTCTCACCACCGGCGGTCATGAAATAATAGAGGCCCGTCGCATCACGACGGACCCCTCCGTCCCAGTTTGTTTTATAGTTAAACGATCGCTTTCCTTTTTCCAGATCCCAGTAATTCACCGAATAGCGACCCTGTCCAAATGCATACCAGGATCCGTCGAGGCGGCGTTTCCAACCATTGCGCAAGTTTGTTGTGCGGGCATGCTTTCCGGTATTCAGCCAGTCTTCGATAAAGGCATCGGTGCCGCCCTGAAAATAGGCTTTTGGAGAAGCGACATCCATCGTAACCATATGCGTCCAAATCCCAGATTTACTCGATCGAACCCAATATCCATAATGCGTGTGGTTGTTCACTTCCCAACTTCTCAGAACCAACGTGTACCAAACATCTGTATCCCAGCCTAGTTCAAAGTTCCACGACTTCAGACCGGTACCCTCTCCCCCGAACCCTTCTGTTTTAGTGCCCGCACCATGATAAAC
>DTSG01000063.1:623-5332 GCA_012965455.1 Planctomycetaceae bacterium
ATTCTTATGATCCCAAATGGAAAAGATGTAATTATGTGCTTTGGGATGCGCCTGAATTCCCGCATACCCCGCTCCCAAACCACGCCATCCCAACGTTTCGTAATAGGTATACATCGCTTCACCAGATTTGGGTACACGCACTTCCTGAATGAGTATGTCGCCTTCGAAGCGATCATCGAATACCATATGCGACGAAGGCGCAGAGTTTTGAGCGGACAAAGTACCGGCGATAAACAAACTAAAGACCAGCAGACTAGACGTAAGTGGATTTCTCATGTTTAAAACTCGAGGTGGAACTGAAACTTGTAATTGAACCCATTGTAACGCAAAATGACGTGACCCTGCGTGGGAGCCATACTGAACGAAGGAAGATAAATAAATTGCCGGATGTCTTTTGGCTGCTGTTGTAAATATTTTCTAGTGCTAGACACAACGGGAGTCTGGAAACGTGTCCGGATTACTCGGAGTTTGCCGGCGGGTACTTCAACCGCCCTGCAAATAGACGTTATAATACACCTTCCAACGCGCCGCATTATGAATGCGGGGTTCACCCACCCAGGAGTTTATCACTGATGTTTGAAAACAAAAACAAATCCCTTTTATTATGCACGGTAATGTTGAGTGCTTTACTAGCCGTTTCGACAGACGCTGCGGAAATCGAAAACCACATCACACACGGTCCCATTCTCGGCCGCGTGTCGTCCTCAACGGTTGGCGTTTGGGTGCGGACGGCAGAACCGGGCGGATTTCAAGTGCATTATGGCACGGACTCAGCGAATCTAGATCAACTCAGCGCCGTGGTCCAAACAAAGTTGGACAGTGATTGTACGGGCTGGGTATTGTTACAGAATCTGGATAGTCGGACGAAATACTATTATCGCGTTGAGATGCCCGACGTCGCTAAATTGACCGGTCGACAAGGGTCTTTCCGTACGTTACCTGTAGCCAAACAATATCACCACAAGCAACTCAACCCAGCAGGACTATTTAATTTTAAATTTGAGTATGCTTGCGGGAATAACCAAAATCCTGTGCACAGTAACGGTCCTCAGTTACCCGCCTTTCACACAATGCTTCGCGAAATCAAGGATGACATCGATTTTGCTATACTCAATGGGGATTGGCTTTATGAGACTCAGCGCGAGTACACTCCGGCGCAATGGTTACATCAAGTCGGGCAACCTGCTAATGCCGCGCCTGCTTTGGTCAAAACTGCTCCCTCGATCGTTGGCGTCTGGCAGAATTACAAACATTTTCTTAATCAAGCACCGGTATTAACTGAATGGCATCGCCAAGTCCCCAGCTTTTTCATGTATGACGATCATGAAATACTAAATGATGTTTGGGGTGCTGGGTCTCCAGGATTACGTGATCGACGAGCCGTTTTTCGTGATATTGGCGTGCGAGCTTGGTATGACTATCTAGGCTGGGCAAATCCCACCGATTTCCCCCAACGTGTTCACATCAGTCGAGGGACGGTCGGTAAGCAGGGGACGATTCTAACGGACCCAACGGCAGATTTTAAGTCAATCGACATGGCGCAGGTCAGCAATCTGCATGTGCATTGGGGCACTCGGACCGACGGCGTTAATGAAAATGAACTGGATGACGTTGGAGGAATTGCAAATGCCGGTGTTTATGAAATCGTCGAAGTCATGGATAAACATCGAATCCGGGTGGCACCCGCTTTCGATGAGGACGCTACCGTATCGTATTCACTGGGGCGGCGATCGTATTTTAAGATGACGGTCGGCAATTGTGATTTTTTTGTTTGTGATACACGTGGCCAACGGCAGATGCACGACAAGTCCGATCCCTACAAAAAAGACATCTCCATGCTTGGACTAAAACAGCGAGAATGGCTTCTCGACGGGATGACCAACAGTCAGGCAGATTTCCTTTTCGTCATTTCGTCAGTCAACTTTATGGTACCGCACGTGGGGGGTGGTAAGGTGCGTGCTGATAACAAGGATGATGCATGGACGGTTTTTTATCATGAACGGGAATTGTTAATTGACGCTTGGGATGAACTAAAACAACCCGTGTTTCTGCTGACCGGTGACCTACACAACAGTTTTGTTTGTAGTATTACCGACAATGTCTGGGAATTTGCCTCTGGACCCCACAACTCCAATAATCACTACTACACGGATGAAGGTGACCGTCCCGCCAATGGTCTGTTCAAATATGGTCCGCGAGAGGTGGATATACACTGGTCAACGCATTGGCAAAATGACGTTGCGCGGAACCAACTGAGAGGACCGACTTATTGCGTGGTGCAGGTTAACAATGTGTTTGACAATCCGCTTGAATTTGGGCAACATCGCTGGGTTGCGTTCCCCAGACCTCAGGTGATTTTCCAATATTTTGATGGTTACACCGGAAAGTTGAGATATGCGCACAGTGTTAGAGCGAATGTCAAATAGCTCGTTGGTTTCAACGACAGGTGTCAAACTTATTAGCACAGTATCACTATAAATCAAACTGAGATGGAGTTGCCATGAAAACCGTCGAGGACCCGCTACTTCAAGAGTTGGTTTCCTTTCTCAACCAACTCGGGACAGAGACGATTAAACACTCTGGCGACAAGAACTACTTGGCGCACCTCGTCGCCGTGCACCGCGATTTACTGAGATGGGGAAGTGGGTTGGATATTGCCCGCGCCGGACTCTTTCATTCCATATACGGTACAGAAATCTTTCAGAGTTTTAAGCTGCCGGTTTCTCAGCGAAGCGAACTACAAGATCTGATAGGCACCCGCGCCGAACATATAGCATTTCTTAATTGCTATATGGATCGGCAACTGATGGACCAGCGAATTATCAATCGAACCACAAATTATCAAGTTGTGAACAGAGAGACCGGCGAGACGTATAATTTGCCGCGGGTTGATTGGGATGCCTTAATCAGGCTCCATTTATGTGACTGGATGGAGCAACTCGAACGGATGAACTGGTGGGACTATCGACGCGACGGGTACGCTGCGATGGCAAGTCACCTCGGCGGTACGGCTCTACAAAACTATGACCGCGTGCTGGCACATGAACCGGATCGCGAGGCTGGGTTGCATGTCGACAGCAAAGTTTGGGAAACGACATAGGTCGGAGAATCACAATTCCCCTTGCTGTTGTTGCCCCGAGGGCCGATAATAAAGAGCATGTATTGATGTGTTTCCGAACTGCTGGATTTCTAGGATATTTTCATGCCCCGTCCGTATCGTCTAGGTCGCCGTAACTTCATCGGCATCGGCATGGCTGGTGGATTATCGCTGTTCAATAATCCTGACACATTGACTGCACTGGAAGGACAGCACCGCGATCGTCCCGGACGCGCAAAGAACGTGCTTGTCATCTTGGAGCAAGGGGGAATGTCCCATACGGACACGTGGGATCCCAAACCGGACACACTTGTTGCACAACTTAGCCCCTACAAACCGATTTCTACCACCGTACCAGGAATGCATTTTACGGAATTGCTGCCGCACACATCAAAGATCGCGGATAAGTTGAGCGTCATCCGCTCGATGCACCACACAACCGGCATCGCCAATGGTCATCCGAAGGGGACGCAATACACGCTTTCCGGACATGTACCGGGTGGCCCGCTTGAAATGCCGGATATTGGCTCAGTCGTTGCCCATCGAATGAGTTCGGACTGTCGTTATCTTTCACCCTACATTATGGCGCCAGGTAATTCGGAACAGGCAAAAGAATCGCGACTTGGATTTATGCCTTACGACACGCAGGTATTCAAGACCGGCGGTCGCGATCTCTCAGAACCTGGTTGGAAAGTGCCGGGACTTGCCTTGAACAAAGCTATCGGCGAATCACGTTTAAGAAATCGTCTGAATTTGCTCGGAAATCTCGACATCGGACTGCCCAATAATCACAGCAGGAAGGCTCAGGGGTGGCAGCAGGCAATCCAACAGGCTGAAGAGAGCCTGCTGAATCCCAAAAGCAAGATCGCTTTCGATCTTGAGCAAGAGTCTGATCAGATCCGCGACGCTTACGGACGGGGCCATCGAGGGCAGTGCTACCTATTAGGCCGGCGATTGATTGAGCAGGAGGTGCGATTTGTTACCATCGATGTGCGTGAGCCACTGACATCCAAAACACCCGGCGGCACGAATCTCAACTGGGATCATCATGACTTCATCTACGCAACCGGTACCTGTAATCTTCCGGGAGCCGGCGGAGGAGGGCGGGGGCGATATGGTATTGGCACCTGGTGGATGATGGGAAGCGTCGATCAGGCATACGCAGCCCTGATTAACGACATGGACGACCGTGGTCTGTTGGAAGACACGCTCGTCTGTTTCGTGACAGAATTCGGACGCACTCCCAAGCTCAACAAGGCCCAGGGGCGTGACCATTGGACGGGGGCTTATAGCATCGTCATGGCGGGTGCCGGCGTGCCCGGCGGGCAGGTCATTGGTGCCTCCGATCGACAGGGCGGCTACGTTACCCAAAGTGCTTACACGCCCGACGACTATGCCGCTACCGTTTACCGCAAGCTCGGGTTGAATCTTGAGAAACCGCTGCGAGCTCCGGACGGTCGCCCCATCCTGCTGGCTGCCAACGGGAACCCGATTCGCGAAGTGTTTTAGCCCTAGGCAGACGCGCAGATGCCCTTTGATCAAACGTGTTTAAATCAGTCATCTAGTGCATCGTTTCCTGTGCTCCTCTATAATACAATGCGATTCATTCTGC
>DTSG01000064.1 GCA_012965455.1 Planctomycetaceae bacterium
TTAGCCAACTCTATAACGTACCCGAACCCGAAACCGTATTTGCGACGCCATTTGTGCGGCTCACTCCTAACGCAGAGAGTTTGTTTGATCCCGCGGTCATTTCTCTGCTTAAAACAGCTCAATGTAAGTTTGTAATCGATCTGTCCGGCAATGAAATCAATAAAAATGCACTCGAGCAACTCGCAGGCATACCTTTACTTGCTGGACTCGACCTGCAGTTATGCACTGGTATGGATGTTGCAGTTGTCGAGTCACTCGGGAAATTGACGTCTTTGCGGTGCCTCCGACTCGGCGGCACGACAATATCTGACACCACGATTAACGGCCTATCCCAGCTGACAGACCTACGGTCGCTGGATCTTGAAGTTTGCGAAAATATTTCCGACGATGCAATGCCGATCATTGCTGAGTTCAGTCAGCTTCGCTGTCTGATTCTGAAAAAGACCGCTTTTGAGAAGTTAAAGATTACCGATAAGTCTCTGTCAGACCTAAGCTCCCTTGAACATCTCGTGTTTCTAAATCTCTATGGCAACAGACTAACCGATGAGGGCATGTCGGACTTGGCCAAGCTCACGCAGCTACAGTTTCTGGATTTGAGCTTAGTTGGTATCACCGATAAAGGCGTCCATGCTCTGGCACCCTTAAAGCGACTGCGGGTCTTGTACCTGCTATACAACACGGGATTTTCGGGCCCCCTTTTAACCGATGATTGTATGACGACGATATCCGGTTTCAAAGACTTAAATTACTTGAACATTGTCGGTGCCAAAATATCTAATAGAAGTCTTGATGAGCTTGGGAAATTGAAAAACTTGGTACATCTGGAGATACAATACACTCGTGTCAATCCCGCCGGAGTCGAACGTCTTCAAGATCTTTTGCCACATGCACGAATAAGGAAATAATAGTTTTTCCATAAGACTTCCGTTTGCGGACACTGTCGGTTTTGGTGACAATAATCCTAGAGGAATATTTACAATAGTCGAGATTATACAATGAGTGTTTTCATCAACCGCCGCGATTGGATTTCCGCAGGAACCCTGAGCTTTCTTGTGGGCGGCGCTATTGATCAATCTGTGTCGGTTGCTAAAACCGCGGAGGGACTAACTCATTTTGGGAAAGCAAAGTCCTGCGTCATTGTGTTTCTATTTGGTGGGCAAGGGCAACAGGATACATACGACCTAAAACCGGATGCTCCGAGCGAGATTCGAGGAGAGTTTTCACCTATCTCCACCAATGTTGTTGGCACCCAAATCTGCGAACATTTACCCGGCCTGTCTAAAATCATGGATAAAGTTACCATCGTTCGCAGTATGTCTCATGCTGATTTTGAACATGGATCCGCATCCTATACGGCTCTTACCGGACATCCACATCCGCTACCGGGAACGAATACGCCAGCCAGAAAAGAAGACTTTCCTACGTATGGAGCGGTCGTTGCACGATTGAAACCAACGGAACGACCGGTACCAAGTGCGGCGGTGCTCGGTCCGGTAATGCATCAAGGAGATCGTCCACCGATGGCGGGTCAGAACGCTGGATTTCTAGGTCAGGCATTTGAACCTTTCCGAGTGGACAAAGACCCCAATGCTCAGGATTTTGCCGTCAACGAATTAGCATTGCCTCGTGAGATCAACGGTGGACGATTTGACTCCCGTTATGACCTACTGGCCCGCTTGGAAAGGCGACTCCCCGCCGTCGACCGTAACGGTGAAATTCAGGGGATGAGTGATTTGAAACGCCGAGCATTTGGACTACTTGGCTCCGGTCGAAGCCGGCAGGCATTTGATCTTAATCGCGAAGCCCCGGTGCTGAGAGACACCTATGGTCGTCACAAATTCGGACAGACGATGCTGCTCGCCCGTCGACTGGTCGAAGCAGAGGTTCCGTTGGTTACAGTGAACTGGGCCAAGTCAAATCGAGAGGAGTGGGATACTCACGCTAAGAACTATCCAACGATGAAGGATAAGCTGCTGCCACCGTTTGACCAGGGACTGTCTGCTTTTATCTCGGACTTGGACAATCGTGGGTTATTGGACTCAACGATGGTCATCGCGCTGGGAGAGTTTGGGCGAACACCACGGATCAACAAGGATGCCGGGCGGGACCACTGGCCTGATGTGTATTCCATTCTAGTAGCTGGCGGCGGGGTAAAACGTGGAGCGATTGTTGGTGCCAGCGATCAACACGCGGCATTTCCAATGACTGCTGCTATTGGTCCCTGGGATCTATCGGCGACCATGTATCATCTGCTCGGAATACCGTCCGATACTCATGTGGTTGACCGCAGCGGTCGGCCGTATGCATTGACGCCGGGTCGTGTGGTTACGGATCTACTGAGTTAGATAACAACAGGCAGGTGATTGGCTCGATTACCGAGAACGGGTTTGCAGTTCCGCCAGACCAGAATGCTTCGCAGACTCTCCATCTAAACCTTGGTCAACGTCCCGCTATACCCGGCGAAGGAATCCGTCTCCACGCCAAGCCGCTGGAGGATCGTAACGAAGAGTTGAGCGAGTGGCAGCTCCTCGTTTTCTATTTTGCCTCGCCATCCGACATCACTCACGATTCCCGCGCCGGCCTGATTGTCGTCGTTTCCTTTACCAAACTTGAGATATCGGCCATTGGTGAAGCCAAGGTTCTCGCCACCGGCCGAAATTATCGGGTAGTTGCGCGAGAGGTGGAAACTGCTCGAAGCGGAGCCATGCATCGCTAAGGTGTTGTCCAGCATATTGCCATGTCCGGTTGGCTCAGGTGTATCCTTCAGTTTTTGAACAAAACGTCCGAATTCCTCGGCCTGATAGCGATTATAAGTACCCAAGTTTTTCCACCCGTTGGGACTCTTGACGGCATGCGTCAGACCATGAGCGCCACCTAGGCCTACCGCCCGAGACAATAAGTCGTGCGGGCCTTCGCCGTTTTCTCGCCCCAACTGAAACGTCGCTACCCGAGCAGAATCACTCAGGAATGCAAGATAAATCAGCTCATACATGGTTTGGAAATAAAGCCGCGCTTCTTTGGGTTCGGCATCTAAATGCAGGTTTTGGGTATCCACCTCGGGTATCGGTGTATCAACCCACCGCTGAGCCTGCGCCAGTTTGACCTCAGTGTCACGTACTGCGTCCAGATATTGTGTAAGCGTCTCTTGATCGCGACGGGACAGTTGTCGTCCCAGCGAACGTGTATTGGCGATCAGTAGATCTAGGGCACTCTTGCTTCTTGCCAATCTTGCGGCGGCGTCTTTGCTGTTGGTGACAAACAGCATGTCGAAGATCTGCTTGGGCTTATTCAGGGCGGGGATCGGCCTTCCTTCAAGATCGAAGGATTGAGTTTGTGCGCCGCGGGGGCCACCAATACCGCCATTGGTGGACATGACCAGAGACGAATGCCGAGTAAACTCTCCGGCCTGCTTCGCATATAGCTGATCAAGTGAGATTGAGTTCTGATACGAACCGTGACCTCCAGTTGCCGCACCCGTCAAATATTGATCGGCATTTGAATGTCCATGAACTCGCCGGACGGCAGGATGTGAAAGCCCGGAATAGATAGTGATGTCACTACGCAACGGCTCAAGTATATCGAGCACTTTGGATAATTTAAAATCTCGTTCGCCACCGCGAGGAAACCAGCTCCAATCCTCCCAGGCGGGATCTGATTTGAGCGGCAGGCCGACGCCATCAGGGTGGTAAATGCTGACAAAACGTTTCGGAGTCTCAGCGGGATCTGAATTGCCCGCCGCCAAAGTTTCCAACCATGGTAAAGCCAGCGCCACCCCGGTACCGTGAAGAAATGTTTTACGACTTAGCAACATTGATTTGTCATTCATCGTTTGTTCCTCATTCTTGATGGAAGCTTAATGGTAGCATACGGCTCTTAGTTCGAGTTAAAAATTTGACTGGCTATGATCAGATGCACCAAATCGCCTAGCCGATCATCCTGTTTTCTGAATTGCGCTGTCAAGCTGTCAATGTCAGCACGGTCTCCGAAAGACAGAGGTCGCCCCAGAGCATAGGCGGTCATCTTATGAACCATTGCCCGTGCAAATTGATCTTGTCGGTCCGTCAGTAAATATCGCTTTAATCCATCCATACCCGCTAGCGTCTGCTTGTTAAACAGTTCTGCAGTTGCATCGACAGGTTTGTTGTTAATTTGTGTCCGATAAATTCCCAAAGCGTCGTAATTTTCAAACGCGATACCCCAAGGGTCGATTCTTGAGTGGCACGATATACAAGCCGGTTTATTGCGATGATCTGTGATGCGCTCTTTCAGTGTCATCTTCAGAATCTCTGGATCCGTCAGGTCGACTTCTGGGACATTGGGTGGTGGCGGTGGCGGTGGATCATGCAGGATACGTTCCAACA
Organism: Planctomycetaceae bacterium; assembly: GCA_012965455.1. Lineage (GTDB taxonomy): Bacteria > Planctomycetota > Planctomycetia > Pirellulales > Pirellulaceae > UBA721. The sequence continues at coordinate 4,362 of DTSG01000064.1, forward strand.
TCCAGACACCACGTTTGAGAGGATGCGAATCCTTGCCGTCTGAGTTCATCGCCAGGATCGCCGCGCCCGTTAAAAGACCGCCACGAGTCGTTTGCGGATCGATTGGCACTTTGCGGAAATGAGGTCCCCGCACACCGGGAATCCGATAATGCGCTGCCAGTCGTTCATTGACCACGGCATAATCGGAATGGATGAAGTCCATGGCACTGTGGTTGTGTTCTAAAACTTCATCAAAAAAAGCAATGGGCTCTTGCTGCATCGCTGCTCGCAACGAGTCTTCAGTGATATGAGTCACGCTGTCCAAGCCGTCGAGACCAAGCCATTGATGGACGAAATTTCCAGAGAAGCGACTGGCACGAGGGTCTGATAGCAGGCGTTTGATTTGTGCGGCCAAGACGTTGGGTTCTCTTAGCCTTCCTTGTTCCGCGAGTTGTAGGAGTTCGTCGTCAGGAATACTGGACCACAGGAATATCGAGAGCCGGCTAGCGAATTCTAGATCGCTGAGTTCGGTCGGGCCTTTCGTAGAATCAGTCGTAGCGGGTTGAGTCAGATAGAGAAATTCCGGAGTGGCCAGTGCTGTCGCGAGTACTTCCAACATGGCATCTTCAAAGGTCGAGAATTCCGGTCGGTATTTTGCGAACAGAGCCATAAACTGATCTACTTCCTGCGTGGTGACGGGACGACGCCAGACCCGCCTCAGGAATTGGGTCAGCACTTCGCGGCCATATATATCTTCGTTCGATTGATTATCGCTTTCCATGAAGATGGCGGTATGTGTTTGTGGCGGCCAATGTTCGTAGAAAGGAGCACTGATTTCGATGTAGTCGATAAGAACCTGGAGAGGTTCGTCGCGGTGGTGTGCATTGGATTCATTGCGGATATGCAGGAACTCGTCGCGGCGGGGAAATTTTGTGGCCAATTTACGGAACGGATTGCGCTGGATGTGACCCAGTGGGATAGCGAAGTCG
>DTSG01000065.1 GCA_012965455.1 Planctomycetaceae bacterium
GGTTAGAGCATCTTGGCCGAGAATTACAGCACGTTCGACGTACACTGGAAGAATCAAACCGCTAGAGACGGCTATGGAATCGCTATTTAGTGAATAAACGCATTTGTTTACACTTGGCATTGCTTATTGTTGTGAGGTTTGAAATAAAACTACAGGGGGCGAAGCAAGGAGGCAGTTAATGACTGTCTATAGCGCGTTCTCTTTAAGAATCCACATCTTAAGATACTGCTCTTGGAACTTTCTTCCGCTATTGTTGTTGGTTCTGTTTCCGTCTTTTACGGTGGCTCAAGCTCCGGTAAAGGACGTTGAGCTCTTAGAGCCGTTTATTGTGCGGATGAGTTGGATTTCTTTTGATGTCATCAATGGTCGTATAGGTAGCCGATATATTCGCCGGATGCAAAGTCGTAGTTTGTCGCTTCATCACGCAACGCTTGACGCTGACGAACATGCAGTTGTGCGTACACGCGGTAGCGAGTTTTCATTAAAGTATGAATTGACGTCGCCGCAGCAATCGCTGCAGCTACAGTATGATACGAGTGGCGTGTTTCAATTCGACTATCAGCGTTTCGACGGTAAAGATGACTTGGGCGGTTCATATCGAGTCAACATGCGTCAAAACCACGCTCAACCGCTTGAAATTAAAATCACTCGGCTCAACCAAACACGGACCTATCAGTCCAATCAAATATGGTTAGCCATGTTTGCGATGCCAGTTAAAGATCGTCAGTGTCTCACCGACGTATTAGCACGGCTGAGCCCACGTTTGGACTTAGAGTTGCGTTTTAACGAAGTCCTAAAATACCTAAGCCGAATTGCTTTGTATCAAAGGGGAGGTGACTACGTTGCTGTGCGGTCACTGATTAAACAATTGAATTCGCCGACATTTGCTGAGCGTCAAGATGCTGATCGAAAGTTGCGGATGTTTGGCAGGCCGTTGATAGGTTTTCTAGCTGGAATTGACCAAAGCACACTCTCCACGGAACAGCGAGCTCGCTTAGGGCGGATATCACAAAGCCTGATTTCAATGGAGTCAGATACGGTGGAGCAAGTAGTAACTAGTTTGCGAATGAATCCGATTACGTGGCTCGTCTTGGCAAATCGAGGTGACCCGTTACTACGACGCGGGGCGCTCGCTCAAATTGAGAAACTTAAAGGGCTGCCAGCCGGAACACTGCAATTGCAGTCCTCACAGCGTTTGATCGCTGCCGACGTGAAAATTCTTTTACGTTAGTACTCGATCAGTTCGACGTTGTTGGCGGTGACTTCCAAATCTTCTTTTTCAACCCCAAAGATGTGCAACTCGATAACCCGATTGCGATCGCCGGGCGTGGCAATGATGAAGGAGGTGTCTGGATGTTGTTGGCAATATTGCGTTGCATTTTCCGGTCCGATCACAAAGAAAGCGGTGGCTAGTGCATCCGCTGCGGCAGCGCTGTGAGAAATGACGGTTGCCGACAGGGTATGTTGCACCGGCCAGCCGCTACGAGGGTCGATTACGTGTCCATAGCGTTTTCCCTGATGATAGAAAAACTGATTGGCATCGCCTGAAGTTCCAATTGCGTGATCTTGTAACCAAATGTTGGCAAGATGGCGTTGAGGGATTAGTGGATGGCGGAGTGCGATTTGCCATCCTCTGTTTTTCGTTGTCGAATTCTTGCGGTTGCCGTGAGCCAATATGGAACTGTGTCCGGCATGTAATAAATAGTTTTTAATCTGGTGGCTCGCAAAATGTTCGCGGCAACGGTCCAACGCGTAACCTTTACCAATTCCCCCGAGATTAATTTCTAGTTGCGCATGATCGAATGAGACGGTGTTGTTTTTTAGCTGCAGAAATTGACAGCCGAGGGTCTGTTTGGCGGAGGTAATGTCGTCGGGGAGTGGTAAAGTGCTTTGTCGAGTATGAAATCCCCAGACTTTAGACAGCGGTGTTGACGTGATATCGAAGGCGCCGTTGGTTTCTTGCCAAATCTGTTTAGCCAAGGTTAACAGCTGGAATACGTTAGCGGATACCGCTTGTGGTTTTTCAGCGGCAAGTCGATTGACCCGCGAGATTTCCGACTCACTGCGAAAGATGGAAAGTTGTTCTTCCAGTTCATCGACTAGGTCGAGTGCTTGTACGGCTGTTTCAGCGGCTGAGTGTTGCTCATCAGCGTTTAACAAAATCTGAAACTGACAGGCCATAGCACGCCGCGAAATGTCGAGTAGATATGTTTGTTCGTCAGGGTGGGAGGAGTTTTGCATTATTTGAATAGCGATTCAACGGGTCGATTTTTTACATCAAGCGAACGGTTGCCTTTTGGATTGCCGAGAATAATAATATAGAGTAATAAGAGTCACTTATAAACGTAATGTGACGATAACGACTGAGAACTCGGGACACCACGAAAACTACGATTGGTACGAAAGCCACAAGATCATGAAATCTACGTTGCGACGAAACATTCTGATGATTGGTCTGATGCTGGTTGTGTGTCCAGTATTGTTTGTGCTTGGCCAAAGCAAATCGAATCCGAAGCGAGTTAAATTTCCCGAGTTTAAAGATGAGGGTCGCATCAAGACGATTTTCTTCAGTAAAGCGTTAGAAAAACTAGCAGGTGCTCGGCAAATTAATACCGCCCCGATGGCTGGTGATGGTAATACAGGCGACGGCGGTTCCGAAGTAGCCACTAGTGACGGTATGATTGGAAAGTGGGCAGCATTGATCTCAGCGGCGACGATTGAAGATGAAGTGAAGGCGATTAAGCTAGCGGTTGATAGTGGAGTTGATAAGCCGTCGCAATTTTCTGGTGGTGGATATCAAAATGCCCGTTACCAATTTTCAGTGGCGGCAGCGATGTTTGGCATTATCGCTGAGTTTGACGGCGACGTCCGCTGGAAGACTCAAGCGCAAGGGATTCGTGATGTGTTTGCTCGCACGGCTGGAAATTGCAAAGTTGGTAGTACTCAAGCCTATAACGAAGCTAAGCTGCGAAAAGCTGATTTGCAGGATCTGTTAGGTGGTGCAACGGTCGACGCCAAAACCAATGCTGAGGATTTCAATTGGGCGCGAATTGTCGATCGTCCTCCGTTGATGCAGCGGCTTGAAGTTGCGGTGGATGAGCGTTTGTCGCCGATGACTTCGAGCGCCGATGAATTTGAATCCAACAAGGAGACGATCTTACATGAGGCTGAAATTGTTGCGGCAATATCGCATATTTTCACTCGGCCGCAAATGGAGGATGGCGACGACGAAGATTACGCAGGGTATGCGAACAAAATGAAATCTGGTGCTCTGGACCTACTAGACGCGGTCAAGCTTAACGACCCAAATCGTGCCGCCAGTGCCGTGGGCGTGATGACTCAATCGTGTACTGAATGTCACGAGCTCTATCGGTCGTAATCTTTCCAACTAATTAACACCAAGGTGATAATTGGGCAATCGATAGTTTTCAAACGGTATATTGTTTGCAATTCGAAACTTCTGATCATAGCGATAAACCCCAGTCAAATAGCTTCGATATTGTGCCAATCGGGGTTATTTGCGACTCTTTAGAAACGTTAAATTCGAAAAAATCGCACCAACTGTTAAAAGAGCAAAAAACTGCGCCTTTTTACTGCACGATTTTGATTCTGTGATTATCCTGTAACAACACGGTTTGTCGAAAATAACTGTATGATTCTGCACCCATATTGGGGGTAGCTGGTTTATCCTTTTCAAGTGAAATGACTTCTATGAATTTCCGCAATAACATACTCAACCGCATAAACAAACGTCGTCGCAGCAACTTCCTCGCTGCACTAAGCGTAGAAAACCTCGAAGCACGACAGATGCTTTATGGTGTTACGGATACTCCGCATGGGTCTGGGCCCTCCCACGATTTGGGCGATACAATTTCTGCTGAAGTATTTGTGTATGTCAACGGAGGATTGGTTGATCTGCCAGCAAATCTAGGTGTGACCGGTGGCACGAATACAGCCTTCGTCCATACGTCGGCGGCGGGATCAACGATTAGCATTTCACCAGCGGATATCGATGGTGACACGGTGATCGATACGCCCACTTCCTATACAACGCTGGACGATGTGTTTTCAACTTGGCGTACCAATGCGGGCGACGCAGGCAACGACACGTCCGCAACGTTTAGTGAAACCGAGTTGCTGGGCAATATTACGGACGCTACCAATACTGTGCGCATGTACGTCAATGGTACGCCGGTGCATTCCTATGAAGGTTATGAGATCCACGATAACGATCGTATTGTGTTGGATTTTGGCTCCGCTGCAATTGTGGGATTAGACACAGCCCAGGGAACGATGCTATTGGAAATGTTGCCCAACGTTGCTCCCAATTCAGTAACGAACTTCTTGAATTATGTTTCCGACGGTGACTACAACAGTACTATTATCCACCGTTCGATTCCAAGCTTTATTGTGCAAGGTGGTGGCTTTGCAACTCCCAGTACAACCTTAAATAGTGTGAATGACTTAACTTCGATCCCGACCGACGCGGCTGTAGTCAATGAATTCAGTGTTTCCAATACTCGGGGTACCGTTGCAATGGCAAAGCTCAGCGGAGACCCAGATAGTGCAACGAGTCAGTGGTTCGTAAACCTAGCTGACAACGCCAGTAATTTGGATAACCAAAACGGCGGTTTTACCGTGTTTGCTCAAGTGCTTGATATGTCTGTGCCGGACGCGATTGCAGCTATCGGTCGTCAGGATCTAGGGGGTGCCTTCGAGGATTTACCCGTTGCTCCTGGTAACCAATTAGTTGTTATTAGCGAGGCGTTTGGCGATGGTGTGGTCAGTGGGCGAGTCTATGTGGATGAAGACCTAAACGGCCTATTCGATGCTGGCGAACAGACTTTGCCAGGCGTGACGGTTTATAGTGATACCGATGGCGATGATGTTTTGGATGCGGACGAGTTTTCAGTGCTGACTGCTGCCGATGGGACGTATTTATTCCATCTACCAAATGGGTCACATCAACTAAAGCAGATTGTTGCTGCTCCCTTTAAGCAGACAACACCAGCGGCAAATGCAGCGATTTCCTTTGATCTCGATGTCGGCCAGACTCTGGCCGACCAAAACTTCATTAACCGAGTGGTTGAACCGCCCGTTTCGATTGATTTAGTTGCCGCATCAGACTCCGGTGTTGCCGACGACGATAATGCAACGGCCAACAATAATAGTTCAGTAGCAACCGGTCTTTCATTTGATGTGACAGGTGTTGAAGATGGCGCATTGGTTCGCTTATTTGCGGGTACTCAGGAAATCGCATCAGCCGTGGCCACTGGGAACTCGG
>DTSG01000066.1 GCA_012965455.1 Planctomycetaceae bacterium
TATTGCGAGCCAATGTACTGCTGCGGTTGGCATAGTCATCGAATAACGTTTCAGGTTCAGGAATCTGAACATCATTGAAAGCGTCGAGATGTCGTAGCGCTGGTGCGAAGGTGCGATGTGGCGCTTTGTGTTGGCACATCAAAAAGAATGGCTTGCTGTCGTCGCGTGAATCAAGCCAACTAATTGCCTTGTCGGTTGTCAGGTCCGTTGCATAGCCTTCAAACCGTTTTTGTGAACCGTCTTTTTGGACGAAAACAGGATTATAGTAGCTGCCTTGCCCTGGAAAGATTTCCCAATGGTCGAAGCCAACGGGTGTGGTTTTAAGGTGCCATTTTCCGATGACAGCCGTGTTGTAACCATTGGCATGTAGTTCTTTGGCGACGGTCCACTGGGTTTGATCTAGGCCCTTGCCGGTGTTACGCATGAATCCGTTTTTATGGCTATGCTTGCCCGTCAGGATTGTTGCCCGCGAAGGGCCACAAATGGAATTGGCACAAAAGGAATTAAGGAACACTGCACCTTGTCGCGCAAGTTGATCGATGCTGGGAGTGGGCGCAACGTCTGCCAGTGGCCCACCGTAGGCAGAAATAGACTTAATGGCATGATCGTCGGAAAACAAGAACAGAATATTGGGGCGTTGTGCGTTGGAATTTGCTCCGGTGACGTTGCTTTTGTCTTTGGCTTGAGCCGAGTCAGAAGGACCCAACAAAACCATCATTGCAGAAGCAATGATGACGACGGTAACACAGGATTTACGTAGCAGAGATATTTTGAACTTCAACATGGTTGTGATTGCTTAGAAGGTTTAAAAAATTAGCTGAGTATATCGTGGACAACCTTACCGTGAATATCGGTCAAACGAAAGTAGCGTCCTTGGTATCGGAAGGTGAGTTGTTCGTGGTCCATTCCCAGTTGGTTTAAAATCGTCGCTTGTAGGTCATGCACGTGTACTGGGTTTTCAACAACACTGACGCTGTAGTCATCGGTTTTACCGTAGGACATGCCACCGCGAACTCCGCCACCGGCAAGCCAATATGAAAAGCAACTGGGATGATGATCTCGGCCGTAGGTTGTTTTAGTGAGTTTACCTTGGCAATAGACGGTACGGCCGAATTCGCCTCCCCAAATAACAAGTGTATCGTCGAGCATACCGCGTTGTTTGAGATCTTGTAGCAGAGCTGCTGTCGGTTGATCTGTGTCGGCACATTGAGTGGGGACTTGAGTTGGTGCGTTGCCGTGGGCGTCCCAACCACGATGATAAAGTTGGATGAACCTGACACCGCGTTCGGCAAGGCGGCGTGCTAGCAGGCAATTGTAGGCATAGCTGCCGACCTGATTGACTTGCGAGCCATACATATCCAGCGTACTTTGGGTTTCGCTTTTAATATTGATCAACTCAGGGACGCTCATCTGCATCCGGAAAGCGAGTTCATATTGTGCGATACGAGTTAAGATTGCGGGGTCGCGGAATTTTTCGGCTTGCTGAGCGTTTAGTTTTCGTAGCGAGTCGAGCATGCGTCGCCGCTGAGCTTGCGTGACTCCGTTGGGATTGTAGAGATCTAAAATTGGATCACCCTGTCCGCGGAATTTCACGCCTTGAAAATGACCGGGCAAAAACCCCGCTCCCCATAAGCGATCATAGAGTGGTTGTCCGGCCTTTGCGCGGCCATTGGATGTCATCGCGACAAACGCGGGTAGGTTATGATTTTCGCTGCCAAGCCCATAACTAACCCATGCTCCCATACTGGGCCTACCCGGATTGACGGAGCCAGTTTGAAATAGCGTCGCTGCCGGGTCGTGGTTGATCGCTTCGGTGTACATGCTTTTAACGACACAGATATCGTCGGCCATTTTTGCAACGTGTCGTTGCGGTGCACTGAACCATGTTCCTGCTTGCCCGTGCTGAGCGAACTTTAAGGTGGTGGGGGCAACGGGAAAAGATTTTTGCCCAGAGGTCATTGTTGTTTTGCGTTCGGCGGGATAGATCGACGTCGGGACTTCCTCGCCAAAACGCTTTTGCAAATCCGGTTTGTAATCGAATAAATCTAGTTGCGAAGGTCCACCGGACTGAAATAAGTAAATGACGCGTTTGGCTTTAGGCTGGAAGGGCGGCGGGCTGATGTGACCAGTTTCACTTCCGCGGAGTTTGTTTTCTCCGGTTGCCAACGAAGCGAGTGCGATTGTGCCTAAACCGACCGCGCTGTGGTTGAGAAACGTCCGACGGTTGTGTCGCAGGTGATCGCACTGTGTGTTGGCTGTTATCATTATTTAGTTTTGTGTAATCGCTTCATCGAGATTCAAAATTGTGTTCATGATTAATGTTAACGCGGCAAGTTCGCTAATGTCATAGTCTTGATTATATGGTGCTGCGCCGATGGAGAGCAGTTTTTTTGCCGAATCAGGGTCGGCTTCAAAATCGGCTAGATACGCGTCGTAATCATTTATTAAGACAGTGAATTCACGGCCAGTTGGCTTGCGGCTTGTTATTCGCTGGAAACCAGATATCACCCGCGCGGCTGCAGTGATGGGTTTGATGGCGAGTTCGCGTTGGGCAAGTAATCGCGCAGTTTCCACAAACGTGATATTATTCATCATCGTGAGCGCTTGCAGTGGCGTATTGGTTTGGTCGTTACGGACGATGCAGGTTTCACGAGAAGAGGCGTTGAATGCCATCATTGTTGGGGGCGGAACCGTTCGCCGCCAGTAGGTATATATGCTGCGGCGATAAATTTTGGCACCCTGATCTTGTTTGTAAGCAGCATTGGAAATGCTCTTCCAAATCTGCGGTGGCATGTAAGGTTTGACCGAGGGTCCACCCACATCTTCGACCAACAGTCCGCTGTTAAAAAGCGCAGCATCCCGAATGGCGTAGGGGGAAAGTCGTTTGCGAGGGCCTCGTGCCAGCAGTTTGTTTTCGGGGTCTTGTTGTTCAAGTTCCCTCGAGGCCGCCGAGGATTGTTGATAAGTGCTGCTAGTGACAATCAATCGGTGGATTGCTTTGACGTTCCAATTTTGAGCAATGAACTCGGTTGCCAGCCAATCTAACAACTGTGGGTGACTTGGGTATTCACCTTGAACACCAAAGTTCTCGCTTGTTTTAACGATTCCTGTGCCAAAGAAGTGTTGCCAAATACGGTTGATTGTGACGCGAGCCGTCAGTGGGTGATCGGTGCTGGTCAGCCATCGGGCTAAGCCTAATCGATTGCGCGGCCATTGCTGGTTCCACCCGCCGATTGCCTGAGGGACAGAGGGTGTCAGTTTCTCAGATTTTTCAGGCTGATCATACTGGCCTCGATTAAGTAAGTATGTGTCGCGTGGATTTTCCAATTCATGCAGAACCATTACGGTTTTCGGACTACCGGATTGCGGTCGGGGAACGGACGTTTGTACAATTTGAATTTTTACGGGGTCGGGAACAATGAATTTCGCTTGGGCGGTCGTTAAGTGTGGCCAAGTCGCTGGTACCGCAATGAATGGTGGACTGTTGCCGTTATTAGGTCCTAACCCTGCCTCAGCGATATTATTGAAAAAAGCAAACAACTCGTAAAACTCACGTTGTTCGATAGGGTCGTATTTATGGTTGTGGCAACGCGAACAGTTAAGCGTTAGTCCTAAAAACATGGTGCCCATGGTTTCTACTCGGTCGGCGACGTATTCGACGATCCATTCGTCGGGGATGGAACCGCCCTCGGAGTTGATACGGTGATTACGATTGAAGCCAGTGGCGACTTGCGTGTAAAAATCGCGATTGGGGATTAAGTCGCCAGCCATCTGCTCGGTGACGAATTGGTCGAAGGGCATGTTGGTGTTAAGTGCTTGGATGAGCCAATCTCGCCAGACCCACATGTAACGGAGCCGATCATTTTGATATCCATCGGTGTCGGCGTAGCGGGAGGCTTCGAGCCAATCGAGGGCCATATGTTCGCCGTAGCGTGGATCATTTAAGAGCCGATCGACGGCTTGTTCATAAGCAGTCGGACTTGGGTCTGCGATAAATTGTTCGAGGTCTTGTTTACTAGGTGGAAGGCCGATTAAATCAAAAGTAACGCGCCGCAGGAGAGTTTCTTTGTCGGCTCTATTTGCCGGCGTAAGATTTTCTTGTTTGAGACGAGCATGGATAAATTGGTCAATGGCATTGGCGGCCCATTCACTTTTTTTTGTCACAGGGACGGGGGGTCGTTGGGGCGGAATAAACGCCCAATGTCGGTCGTCGGCGGGCCAGTGGGCACCCTGCTCTATCCAGCGGATGAGGGTTTGACGATCTTCTTGACGGAGAATGCGTTTTGAAACTAGCGGTGGCATTCGTACGTCGGGATCGTTGCTAGTGAGGTGTTCAAGCATGGCACCATTGGTGAGTACTCTTAATTCGAAAACGGACGCGCGCAGGTCAAATCGCAATTCAGATTCTCGGGCTGCATCATCTGGGCCGTGGCAGTGATAGCAAGAGTCCGAGAGGATGGGCTTGATGTCACGAGAGAAACTCAGCGGGGCTGCCGAGATAGCAGATGATGTTATTGTGGCAATGACAACAAGGCAAATTGTATTAATACGTGACATCGCATTATTTTAGCACGTTAATAGTCGCTGTCAGCTGTTTTTGAAGGTATGAATGGAATTTGCCACGGTGGAATTGTCCCTATCCTGAGCCGCAATCACATTACCGCCAAGTCAGGTTGCGGCGCGCACCTTCGTTATAAGGATTTGGCAGTGCTTGATTTGAACTCTTCAGGTTTTATTTAGTCTAATGCCTATATTAGCAGCAATAGTGTAAACTGATTGCCTCTGTTTTGGTGGATTCTAACAAGATGGTCACACACTACTTGGAGTACTCTCGATGAAATTTTGTCCCGCAAAACTGTTCTATTTGTCGTTTTTCTTGTGCGTTATCAGTAATGTAAACGCACAAGAATCACCGAAACTAGTTTCGCATTGGCAATTGAATTCTCAGACGGTTCAAGGTAAGAAGCTGAAGGCAATTGTTGGGCTCGATGGCGATTTGACCTTCTCTCCTCGCTTTGCAAAGGATAGCCTCGGCCAATCGGCAGTGTTTGAAAATGAAAGTGACCGCTGTGTAATAGCCGCGGATTTTAATGACGTTAAAACACAATTGCCGACTTCGGCGATGACGGTTGCAGCATGGTTTAGTGTTGATACTCGGCAACCATGGGGCGGAATTATCAATGTACTACAG
>DTSG01000067.1 GCA_012965455.1 Planctomycetaceae bacterium
TTTCAATGCCGGGAAAGGCGCCGTACTTACCGCCACAAGTACCAACGAACTCGATGCAACCATTATGGACGGCAGCACCCGCGCTTGTGGCGCCGCCGGCGGAGTCACCACCGTCAAAAACCCTATTTCACTCGCCAGACTCGTCATGACAGAGACGCGCCACGTGTTATTAGCCGCTCACGGCGCGGACGTTTTCGCTGCCAGTCTGGAACACCCGAAGATCGAGATTGTCTCTCCAGAATATTTCCGTACGGAGCATCAAGTAAAGCGACTAAAGCGAACTCAAGAACAAGCTCGTTTGACGGACACGGAAAAAATGGGCACCGTCGGTTGCGTTGCCCTAGATTGCCGCGGAAACATCGCCGCTGGTACGTCAACCGGGGGATTGGTCAACAAGAAACATGGCCGTATTGGCGATTCGCCAATCGTCGGAGCGGGTACTTTTGCGGATAACCGTACCTGTGGAATTTCCTGCACCGGAGTGGGCGAAGACTTTATTCGAAACGCAGTTGCCTACGATGTGACGGCGCGGATGCTCTACAAACGACAGCGGATGGAAAAGGCGGTCGAAGATATTTTGCGTCGCGAAGACTATCCGGTCCGCGGCGGTATGATAGGGATCGACCACAAGGGGCGGATTACCATGCAATTCAATACTGCCGGTATGTCTCGAGCAGCGGCTGACTCAAGTGGTTTACGCTATATCAAGATTGGAAAATAATGTCGGTACCTAGTGATCGTTACAGCAAACCTATCATCCGTTTTCACACCTTTCAGCTACTGCTAACTTCACTCGTCTTTTTGGGCTCCCCTAGTTTCTTGGTGGGGCAGCAGGAATCGCTCGAAGACGCTGTTCAGACCGCAGTAAAAATGGAAGCTGAAAGGCAAAATGCCGTGGGTGTCGCGGTCGGTGTGCTAATCGACGGTAAAATAGCATTTTATATCTGTACCGGCTATCAAGACCAAGAAGCACACATCCCTGTTTCACGCTCAACCATGTTCCGCTGGGCGTCCATCTCTAAGTCGCTGACTGCGATCACGTTGTTGCAGTTAGCTGAGCAGGAGATCCTTTCCCTTGATCAAACAGTCAACCATTTCTTAGTCAACTACCCTGCGCAGCAAACCAGTGACGGTAAATCCCATGAGATCACCCTTGAGCAACTCTTGACACATCAGAGTGGTATCGTCCATTACACAAATGGCGTCGTCAAAGGTACTCCGCGAAGCTATTTGCGGCCACACCCGTACAGACATGTTCAGTTGGCGCTTAACGGTTTCAATCAATCATTATTAGTACATGTGCCCGGCACCGCTTATTCCTACACAACGCGAGGTTATATCTTGCTAAGTGCCATCGTCGAACAGACAACTGACCGACCTTTTCATATACAGGTAGATCGCATGATCGCGAAACCACTCGGGATGAATACACTACAACCGGATTATCAATGGAAACGCATTCAGAACCGCGCTGTTGGCTACCGTAAATTGACGACAGGTAAAATCGTCCCTTCCTCTGATACCGACGTAAGCTGGAAACTCGGAGGCGGCGGGTTTATTTCCAACATTGATGACTTAGCAAAATTCGCCGAGGGACTCCTCCAACGCAAACTTGTAAGCCAAGAGACGCAAACGATGATGTTTACTCGACGCGCAATTGCAGATGGTACAACAACAAACTATGGACTTGGATTTCAATCCCAAGAGCTCAACGGCCGGCAAACAGTTGGCCATGGCGGATCACAAGAAAAGACAAAGACTCGCCTTGCTATCGATCTAGAGTCGAACTCTGGCGTGGTATTAATGAGTAACAGCGAATACGTGGATACGGCAAAGTTCGCAGAAGCCATCTTCAAGGCGATCGCCGACAATCGCTGAATTTCTCCCTGAGAAACGACTGCCGACGCACACCGTTTATCGGCAATACGACAATTGCTACCGAATCCACCTAAAACGGAATGTCGTCAACCGCCATCGCCTCAACTAACTCCGGTTCGGCTTTTCCGTTTCCGTTTTCGATACTCGTTTCGGTTTTATTTCCCACGAAACTAAACTCTGTTCCTCGCACTTTGAGCTTCGAAAAGTTCTTGCCATCCTTCTCCCAGCGATCAAGTTGAAGCGCTCCTTCGATCAAAATGGGCGAACCCTTTTTAAAGTATTGGGCGATTACTTCCGCTTTGCGATTCCAAAACGTAACGTCCACAAATTGAATTGCGTCAACCCATTCCCCATTAGCCCCCAGACGCCGCTCATTGATGGCGATCCCCAAGTCCGTTACGGAATTCCCTCCGCTCGTCGTGCGTAGGTCAACATCCCTCGTCAATCGCCCCATAATTATCACTTTGTTAAAACTACTCATTATCAATCCTCCGTAAAAAAACAATTACCTCACTACTTAAGAGAATGAGGTAGGCAGATTTCCGGAATATTATCGAAAGAAATCTTAAATACGCGGGTTCTGTCACCGGCACTGTCAATTACAACTTTCTTGCCAGAATTTTTCGGAAAAATGGGGGCGGCGTTCTCTTAAGTAATAGAGGGGCGTCCAATTTATGCATTCCCATTAAGAGCTGGTTTTTGGAAGAAAGCAGAAGTATCATGAAGACGACCGAAATAGAGACCATTCCTATGATTAGCGAATCCTGTATAAAGGCGGTAGCCGAAGCAGGGTTTCGTGAGAGCATGTCGAAGTACGCGATACATGGGTATGAAATGTTGGACGCGGAAAACATCGAGATCGGTCTGTGGATCGACAGCGTCGCGCGACATGTATTTGGCAATGCGGAAATCAATCTCAGTGACGAATACCGTAGCTATTTTCAATTTGCCTGGGCCGCCCATGCTGTAATGCTGTACAACGTCATCTCAGCGCAAATCGAGGGTAATGCATTAGAGTGACTGAATATTGCCCGTTCTTCAAAATACGGACCTATACATCGCTGAACTGTCCTCACTCCCCCTGCGACACTCGCTGTCGCAACGACTCTATTGCCGATTGAAAACGATCGTGCGCTGTGGACAAGGGTATTCCGTATTCGCGACTTAGCTCATCAAACGTCATATCTAAAAACAGATGGCCATTAACAATACATTGCAACGATTCGTCAAGAGAGTCAAGTTCTGTCATAACCAATTGCAGCACTTCATGTTCCGCGGCGTAGTGGTCCTCAGACAACTCGACAACGTCCGGCACATCCGGCATGATATCGACTCGACGTTTTTTGAATTCATCAAGCATCGCCCAACGAAAATGTGTACATGCTGTGGCAAAGAAATGATGACGATCTGCTATTTCGTCGTTGCCCATCCTTACCTGTAACTTCTCATATACCCCGCTGATCAACTCATCGGGATTTTCGATACTCGAATTTGGAAACGTTGCCAGCACTCGAGCCGCTGTTTCCCGCAGGGTTATAAGAACCGCTTTCCATAATTGCTCCTGATGGTCGGGATCACCGCTGCCAGCGTTTTGAATCAGTAGTGTAATTGAGCCGCATCCCGTTTCTCTAACCGGACGAAGTTGGTCAATTACAGAATCAAACGGATTTGGCTGCGGCATATTCACCTCTGCTGGTGCAATAGAATAATTCGGATCTCCTGTAACGGCGTCATTCCCGACTCTAATTCCCGCGAGACATATTCGACCATCGTATGTAAACAAACCTCGGGGTCCATTCCCGCATTACCTGTGCCCAGCAACGGAAAGGCAATACTCCTGATTCCCAGGGATTGCGCGTGATGAAAACAATCACCTAAAATACTGCGAATTAAGTCTGGCGTAGGAACAATACGTCGGTTACCTTCGGCCGCGCCGCGTTCCGGAATCGTAATTGCATGAAAAATGAACCGATGCGAAAGCGCCCCTGCGCCCGACGGAATGACTCGCCCCGGCAAAACTGGTGCCAAGTGCCGAGTCGTTTCAAAATATTCCCTGCCCGCCGACTCTCTGATTTTCCCTGCCACGCCTGCTGTCATGGACAGCATTCCATCATCACTACTCACCAAAACTTCACAACCATCTGCCCGCTCGACAATATCACCTTCTGCCAGCAGCAACTTCCGCCCATCACCAAAAGTCTGCACGCAATTCACGCCCCACAAAGTTTCAGCTACTTCTCTGAACTGCGGCGGTGGAGCGGACATTTTCGCCTCGGAAAAACTGTCATCTGGGGACATCGCCATACAGGCGATTTCGCTTGGCGCCGAATGCGGCCCGTCGTCGTAATATTCGTAAACGCCCATCTCACGATCGGTCGGCGGTAATTCGTCTAGGATTTCACCAAAATTTGCAAACCTATCTCGCGCCTGTTTGGCCATACAGCGTTCAATGATATCCGCCACGTCCTTGTCCAAATTTGGATTTCGTGATCGCGGAGATTCCAAAATCTCCATGCGATGTTTATAGACAACCTCCACAAAATCAATGCCCTCAAACGGCGGAGTTCCGGTCAGTAAATGATAAAACGTAGCGCCAAAACTATATACGTCGTTTCTCAAATCCACGATCGTCGAATCAAAGCCTTGTTCCGGTGACATGTAATGCGGAGTGCCCAGCATTTGCCCAGCTTTGGTCAGCGCCCGACCGGTCACAGAACGCTCTCCATTGGGAACAGCAATTGCCAGCCCAAAATCGAGTAACTTCACTGAGTTATCCTCGGCTGCAACAATTAAATTGGCTGGCTTAATATCACGATGTACAATACCACGCTCTGTCGCGGCGATCATCGCTAGGCACACTTGACGCATCCATGGAATCCCGTCTTGCGTCGCCTGGGGGGTTCCTTTGTTACTTGCGATCACATCGCTCAAGTACCGGCCTTCAATGTACTCCATCACAATCGCTGCTTCCGAATGAAATTCATCTCCGTTATCAAAAAACGCGAGTTGCCGCACAATATGCTCTGATTCCAGTTGCTGAAGTAACTTAGACTCGCGTACGAATCGTTCCAGTGACTCACCTGGCTTGATTATCTTTACAGCGACGTCAAACTCCTGCTGACCGTCATCCGCAAGATACACATGTGACGTCGCTCCAGCGCCAATTTCACGAATGCATCGATAACGCTTGGGAATCCATTCTGGAAAACTGTACGACACGTGTAATGCTCTTAACCTCGCAACTAACGCATTTAGGTCTGACATTTCAACTGGCGGGGAG
>DTSG01000068.1 GCA_012965455.1 Planctomycetaceae bacterium
ACGAATCTGAAAATCATTTGAAGCACGACAGGATTTTGGTCTGTGATGGTAAAGTCTAACAAGAAACTACATGTTGCATTTACGTAAACGATTAGCCCGAACTTAAGAACATTAGAATGGAAAACTAATTAATTGATTATTCAGTGAATCAGAAAAGGCAAGCAAATCCCACAGAAGCATTTCGCAGTTGATTCGCTTCTACCAAACAAATTACGACAGCTTAAAAACCTTCTGATGACTACTCGATAGTTGATTGATGATTGCCTCACAGGTTTCAAAACACTCGAAACCGCTAATCGCTACAACAATTTTTCTCAATAACGACTACCACATATACTTTCCTCCTATGCCGCATTGAACATCAATGCCCGTTGTGGTGCACATGCATTTAAGAGATCCTCCGCTATCAGTCCAACGGAATCTCACCCATGGTTTTAGCAACAACACCACTGTTTTTGGCAACATCGGCCGAACTCGGTTTAGTCGGTCTCGGCGGCGCCATTGTCGGTATCATCTGCAGTTTGATCGTCGCGCAACGATTGCAAAAGAAACGAGATAACGATACCCGGCAGCAAGCAGAAAGCCAAGCGCGGCAAATCGTTTCCGAAGCTAAACTCGCAGGCAAAGAAGCAGCGCTGCAAATGCGGAGCGAAGTTGAAGAAGAACTCAGTTCTTCTCGCAAAGAGCTACGTAACCTAGACGATGATCTGCAAACCCGCGAAGCGACTCTTGAGCAGCAACACGCGGCGCTGCGTAAGCAAGAAAAGATGGTCCAAAACAATCAACAACGGCTTACCGACAAACTCCAAACAACCGAACAACGGCAAAAAGAACTCAACACGCTACTCGATTCACAGCGGCAGTCACTGCACGAATTGACTGGATTGAATAAAGAAGAAGCGACGACGCGCCTGTTGAAATTACTTGAATCTGAACTAGAACAGGAGATGGGCGGCATCATTCTGCGTCATGAAAAGACCATTGCAGCGGCCTGCGAAGAAAAAAGCCGCGAGATACTGTTAATGACCATGCAACGCGTAGCCGCTGTAACGACAGCCGACAGTACAACCAGCAGCGTTGATATCCCCAACGACGAGATGAAGGGCAGGATCATCGGTCGGGAAGGGCGCAATATTCGTGCCCTCGAAAAAGCGACTGGCGTCGACGTGATTATCGACGATACACCGGGCGTGGTTATTGTCAGCGGATTTGATCCTGTCCGCCGTGAAGTTGCTCGCCAATCGCTCGCCAATCTTATTACCGACGGCCGCATTCACCCAAGCCGAATCGAAGAGATCGTCAAAGAAACAGAAAAGTCTATTGAGAAATTTATCATTAAGAAAGGCGAAGAGGCCGCCTTGGAAGTCAATGTGTCCGGGCTTCATGAGCGAGTTATTTATATGCTCGGGCGTCTGCACTTCCGTACAAGTTACAGTCAAAACGTGTTGCGACACAGCGTCGAAGTTTCTTTCCTGGCGGGCATGCTTGCCGACATGATGGGCCTCGACGCCGATCTGGCACGACGTTGTGGCTTGCTGCACGATATTGGCAAAGCAGCGGACCATGAACTGGAAGGAGGCCATCCTCAAATCGGCGCCGACCTGCTCAAACGACATGGTGAAGGGGCTGAAGTCGTGCATGCCGCCTTCGGTCACCACGACGAGATTGTGTCGGAATATCCCTATACCGTCCTCACAGCAACCGCTGATGCCTGCTCAGCGTCTCGACCAGGTGCTCGGCGTGAATCACTTGACCGATATATTAAACGGATGGAAGAACTCGAGTCTATTGCCCATGAGTTTAATGGCGTAGAACAAGCGTTTGCTATTCAAGCGGGCAGAGAAGTACGAGTAATCATCGCAGCGGAAAAAGTCGATGATCAAGCTGCTGCGAAAGTCTGTCGTGATATCGCCAAACGTTTCGAAGAACAATTGACCTATCCAGGTGAAATAAAAATCACGGTGATTCGAGAAACTCGGTTTACGGAATTGGCTAGATAAACATATTCGAACTTAAAGCGGTCATTAACAATACCACATATAACAAAGGACTTTTTCTTGCGCATTCTATTTATTGGCGATATCGTTGGTAAGCCCGGCCACAAAGTAGTTAGTGAAAACGTGGCGACAATCCGTCAAGAATATAAATTGGATTATATTATTGCCAATGCTGAAAACGCAGCCGATGGTTCTGGGTTAACTCCGAAAATCTACCAGAGCCTCGTCGCTGCCGGCATTGATGGCATTACGCTCGGTGACCATATCTATCGACGCCGTGAAATCTATCCAATCCTTGATTCAGAAATGAACATCGTTAAACCAGCCAATTACCCGGACGCCGCACCCGGGCGATCGCTAGCAATCATTGGCGAAAACGTCGGCGAACAAGTTGCCATCATTAGTTTGATGGGACGAACCTTTATGAAGCCCGTGGATTGCCCCTTCACAGCCGCGGATGAAGTTCTCAAGCGGGTCCCCGCCAACGTACGAGTGATTTTGATTGACTTTCACGCTGAAGCTACCAGCGATAAACAACTACTGGGCCGCTACCTTGACGGACGCGTAACAGCAGTCCTTGGAACGCACACCCACGTCCCCACAGCAGACGCTTGTATTCTTCCTAATGGAACCGCATTTCAGTGCGACGTCGGTATGACCGGACCTTATGACAGCATCCTCGGAAGAAAAGTTGCGGCGGTGACCGAAGCCGTGACTACGTTTCGACCGACACAGTTCCAAGTAGCCACGGAAGACATCCGTATTTGCGGAGCGATTATCGAGGTGAACAACCAAAGCGGCAAGGCAACTGCGATTGAGCCCTTTGTCTGGAAACAAGCTGCTCAACCTGAGTAAGCCACACACCAACCAGACAGCAACCGCTACCGGATCAACGTAGCATCCTGAGCGAAATCTTCATTCTTGTCGTAGGAAAAGAAATCTTTTGCCAAGTGATAACTCAGCGCTCGAGTGTAAGCTCGCTGGAATGCTGCTTCACTGGTTTCCGTTGAGTGCTTTGCGCCATTTTGAGGGAACGCGAAATCATAGGTATTTCCCTGATAGGCAACTTTCCCATCATCGACGATGTCATAAACTGAAGTGGTTACTGTCGCTCGGCCTTTATAGAGCGTTGGTCCGTCACGCAAACTGTAAGATTCAATATCCAAGAACACCACGACATCTGCGTTCACTCCACGTCCGACTTCAACATAATCGAGTTCGTTCCAGTTATTGCGGTCAATCCAGTTTGCCACTTCTTCCATCGGCACAATTTCAATCTTGGAAACTCGTTGTTCCAACAGCTTCGCCGTTTGTCGCCCCACCAACCCAGCGGGTGAATTCGGACCACTTGCTGGTGACGATGAATTACAAATCACGGCAACTCGCTTACCCTTTAATCCAGCGTATAACGCGTCAATTTTGTCACCCTTAATCACATACAACGCATTTGAAAACAGCGTCCGGCAGCCCGTGAAACTGCTGAGAGTACATGCGACGAGTAATAAAACACCAATTTGTCGAATCCGTGACATTTTCATTCCATCCTACGCTAAAAAATAAGCCGCCGCACAACCCAATCTAACAACGTGAGTGCCAACCAACTTACTAAACAAACAAGTAACCAATTTTCATTTAACCTGACCACCACCCACTTGCCTCGAATCGCAGTCAACAAAAACCACGGCACCGTAACGATGCAGGCCAAGGCGAGCAAAAACCCGCCAAAATTAACTCGAGCGGAATTGGCAACTTCGCCGTTCATTAAATACGACCAAGAAGTTGTCATCCCGCAAGCAGGACAGGGAAAGCCCAGTCTTTCCGGAAAAAAACAAGGAGCTAAACCAAGTTGTTGATGCGTTCCCATCCCTGCAGCAGCGGGTTGTAAGTTAGCAGCGACCGTAAGGACCGTTGCCATTGCTATCGCTGTAGCTGCAAAAAATAGTCGGTGATACCACGAATGTCTGCCCAATGTTTTCTACCATAGCCAGAAAGTTCAGAATTTCACCAACATCAACGTCCACAAGATACTCAGAAACGAGTATCCAAAGCAATAGCATTCATGGCCCGCAATCGAAGTGCGTCACATTATTTTTATTGGGGCGGGGACGCTAACCCCGCCCGCATAGTAATACGGCGAGTGGTCGAAATAACCGCGCTCTGACAGTTTTTAGAGTTTTGGTGGGCGACGTTTTGGGGGTGGCTTTTTGATCATCCGAGCAGCATCGTTTACTGCCGCGGCGTTATTGTTCCCGTTGCCCCCATTGCCCTGTCGACGAGGCGCCAAGTCCGTAAATGAATCCTGCCACCGCCAGCCAATGGGGTTTGCCAGTTCACGCTCGGCCAGCAAAGCCCAGGGCGTCCCTGGATGCTCTTGAGCAACGCGGTTTAATAACTCCGTTGCTTTCTCTGCGGCTTTAGAATATTGGCTACCGACACTAATTTCGTTCGCTGGAACCAAGGTCCATGTATTGTTTTTATCATCACTCACCTTTAAACCTCGCTTCGCAGCAGCGAGCATCGCATTGTATGTTTCGGTGCGAACTTTGGTGGCTAACACTCGCCCCAATGCTAAATCATAGGCCGCTTGCCAACGCAAAGAGTTTTCGGTTGGGCGGTCCGCGATACCAATTTGCAGGATTTGATAAATGCCAGCGATTTGCGGTTCAAGTTGGGCTGCCATTTTTTGAGATTCAGACAATTCGTTTGCAAAAGAAGCTTCATCGCGTTTAACAAACCTCAAACGCGGATCTTTCATCGGCGTGCTCCATGACAACTGAGCCGCTTGGATTAGCGAACTACGCATTTTACTAGCTTGGATACGTCGACCATATTCTTGATACGACACATAATCAGGCCGATAGTCTCGCATTATCGACGGGTCAAAAAAGTGCTCAAGGTGAGCCGAAAAGCTAACCACCTCGCGCTTGCTGACCGCACGGTTCACATTTCGATTGGGGTGCACCGCAAAATAAATACCACCCGTTTCATAACACAGCCGCGTGAGTGCCCACGGGCCAAAACCAGAATCGATCGGATCTTTGTCCTCACGTTCTCCAGCAAAATGCAGCTTGATCCGCTCCGGCATCGCGGACTCAGGCCCCTGATTCACGCGACCCCATTG
>DTSG01000069.1 GCA_012965455.1 Planctomycetaceae bacterium
AGGATTCGGTTTACGGCAATGCGATGTTGTTCTTGCTGTTGGTGACTTCGTTCATTTTCATTGAGCCCCCTAGAATATTCTTCCAGTGGGATCAAATGGCCTGGGATTGGTCGGTGTCGTCCCTGCTTGGCCTGATCGAGCGGGACTCGGTAGACACGGATTCGAGCGGCCACTTGTTGATCCGGAATGGAGAGGCACGCCGTCAGCAATCGTTCCGTCTTGCCCTGGAAATCGATTCGAAACCAATCGTCACCACTGCGACCGTAATCGCCGTTGTCAAAATATTCAATATCATCTGCGCTTCCCAATACGGAAAGAGAAATATCCGTGTCCGCTGGTTGTAACAAAATTGGTTGTGCCAGTTCGGGAGTGTCATTGGGCTCAAATTCAATCCCGTTTTGTTCCGTAATTGAATAATCATACGTAAAATGATGTAAATGATAACTAACGGCCACCGCTGCAGTTTTGGACCAGGCGACGGTCAGTGGCGGAGCGTCAATGGTGCGAATATTGCCAGGTTCCCGCCAACGCGATTGCTGATGGGTCTTCACGGGACCCTGTTCGGCCGCAATCGTCAGTGAATACGTGCCAGCAACCGGTGCGCGATAGTTGAGATAGACATCGGCATCCAACGCATGCAGCACTTTACTCCAATTGGCCGTGGGCGTCGTGTAAATGCCCAAGGCCTCGTCATTTCTCAATGCCGAAGTGGCTTCCGCCGGTCCCCGGGGGATATTGTCAGGATTGTCCGCGGTTAATAAAGACCAGGAAACACGAAGACGCGCGTTGGGAAACATTTGCGACGGATGGTCGACCCGAACCGTGATTTCAAACATTTGCCCCTGCTCGAAGTGGTACGTTTTTTGTACTGCTTTCTGACCAGTTACCGTTGCCTTGCCTGCGGCGGACAAAGGTATTGTCGTCAGGAGCACCAACACGGAGCAAATAGCCGTAGCTGCGAGAAAGTCATTAAGTCGATGTGTCAAGGTGGACATGGGTTGTTCCGACTGGAGGGCTTCATGGTCATGCGAGGAAGCTGCATTATAACGTGGCACGTGGGTTGAATTACACTGGCGTCGGTAAATACCTCGGACAATCGTGTCACCGATCCTGACGGTATCGGAATTGTTTGGATAAGACGATCTGTTCAATCACCGTGTTTATTTTGTAACCGTCCTGCTTGACCTCTCCGAGAATCCGCTGAAGTGCGAACCGATCAAATGGTTCGGATTTTCGACCCAAGGCATAAGCAAACATCTGTTCCACGAAGTTGTTCGCGATGTCATCTTGATACAATTCTAACAACAGCAGCTTCATCTCAGCAGGAGTTTTGAACGTCTTGCCGTTGGGCATCACGCCAGCTGATTGCACAGGGGTCTGATCCGGATAGTGTGTTCGCCAGTCACCGGTTGGCGCAAAGTTCTCTAGCCCCAGTCCCAATGGATCTATCGATCTGTGGCAAATAATACACTCCGATTTGGAAACATGTTGCTTAATCAACTCTGCGACCGAAGGATTTTCTTTCACCTGCAGAGCTTCCCGTGCTGCTTCTAGCGACGGTACATTCGGCGGGGGTTCTAGGTCTTGCCCAATGATGGTACTCAACACCCAAACGCCGCGGCGAATTGGACTAGTCCGGTCCTTCGAGGCCGTCAGTCGCATGATCGCCGGACTGGTGATGATGCCACCTTCCCTGTCATCTTGCGTTTTCACGAGCACAGGCGGATCGTACCGAGCCCGCTCGTTTTGAGTCGTGCTTTGCCGGCTCGAAAATATATCCGCGTACAAGGTTTGCACGGTTTCCGAATCGATTTCCTGATAACCATGGCGGCCCGAACTGAGGGCGGAGGACCTTTTGTAAATCCAGTCGCTTTGGATTAACTCCAAAAAGCTCTTGTCCGATTTAATGAGCTCGTCAACGAAAAACAGTACCTCGTCGTAAGTTTCTCGGTTCCATCGTTCACTCGATAGATACTCCCGATTGGACAATAAGTCGTCGAAACCAAGCCATTGTCCGGCAAAGTTCTCCGACAGGGCAAGCCGTTTTCGAGAATTCAACATTCTGGCAACTTGTGACCTTAGCACCTCGTCTTGAAGCAAACTCCCGTCTCGACCAAGTCGCAGCAACTCCTCATCCGGTGCCGTGGACCACAGAAAATATGACAGGCGTGTCGCCAGTTCCAAGCCCGCAACCGGATAAGGCGTGTCGAGGTTTTTGCTCTCTTCAAAACGGTACAAGAATTCGGGCGATACCAAAATCATTTCGAACACATGACGTAGGCTTACATTACAGTCTTTAGAAATCTGGACGTGTTTCTGATACAGGTTGTAGTAGACCTTCATATACTCTTGCAGTTGTTCACGCTTGCCGCGGTAGGCTCGCAACAGAAATTTTGAAATGATCTGTTGGATTTCAGCTGCGCTGGCATCTGCTGGAATATCCACTCGGCCTAAGACAGCTTTCCTAGCCATGGAATCTTTGCTGAATTCCGACAAAGCGTAATGCACGGCATTGGCAAGATCGTTGAGCGGTGGCTTGAATTGTTCCATGTATATCGCATCATTGTCGAACCCAGATTCTCCGGGAATATCCGAAGGCACGATGGACTCAATTCTGGATTCATCGATACGGTCGGTGATGGCATCGCGATAGGGGACTTTGAGCTTAATCGATAAGACGTCTTCCAAGGTGTTTTCAAATTCATAACGCGTTAAGCGGCGTAAAGGTGTCCGCCCTATATGAGCCTTTCCCTTCCGCAAAACAAACGACTTTTGAAACCAATTCTTGATGGATTCTTTCTCAGAAGGCTTGAGGGGATCTTCGTCTGGGGGTGGCATTTCACCACGAGTCACCTTATTTTCGAGCTTGATCCACAGATTGGTATACTTCCCGTAGGAACTATTGTTTTTCTGAAGCAAGGGCGTCAAGTCGATTTCACCCTCTCGTGTTTCACTGTCATGGCAAGACATACAGCGAGCCTGAATCACTTCGGCGACAGCGGCAAAACTCGCATCCCAGGCTTGGATTGGTCGCGAACTCATAGCAAAGACCAAAACGCATGCGGCGAGGGTTACTGCGTCAAATCGTTGTGTCTTTATCACCGCTATTCCAGTTCCGCCTTAGTGAGGGTAACAATCGTTTTCTTGCCCTCAACCGTTTTATAGAGGCCTGTTACGGTCACCACTTTTCCGACGCACCGATCGAATCGTAACTTGTGGTTATTCATAAATGGTATGCGGATCTCCAGGTCGCTCTTATCAGAAAACCGTAATTGATAATATTCGTTGTCGGATTCAATACTGATGCGCAATAAGCCCTTCGCGGTGAGTGTTTTTTCATCACTGCTGACGAGTCTCCAACTACCGTCATCCGGATTGGTGGGTTTGAAATTGGCCTTTTCCGTAATTCCCGAAAGTTGTCCGGTTGAATTCCCGATGCTCTTAGCGTTGGTCCCCATCATTCTCATAATGGTCAACAGTAAGTTTGCGTAAGGTTGAGATTGCGGATAACGAACGTGTCGCCCTAGATCTAATTTCCCGCCGGCACCTCCCGTTAAAATAAGTGGCAGGTCCGTCAACGAGTGATAGTCCCCATGCTTGATCCCTGAACCCCACATAATCAGAGAGTTTTCAAACAAAGTCCCACTGCCTTCTCTTATTGATTTCATCTTGTCAATCAAATATCGCAATTGTCCCGCGTGCCAGATATTGATCTTGTCATAAGCGGGAAGGACTTGTCGATTGCGAACATGGTGCGATACGTGATGAAATTCAGCGTTCACGCCCATAAAGTCGTAGTGCACGCGACTGTTAGTATTGGCAAGCATGCAGGAAACAATTCTGGTAGAATCCGTCCAGAAAGCAAGCGTGATCAAATCAAGCATGGCTTTGATTCTCTCGCCGAGATTACCCACTTCTATGTTGGGGTCAAAGGTTTCAGATGTTTTGTCCAACTGGACATCGCGACTGTTTTGTCTGGCACGTTGAATGTTTTTTTCAACATCACGTATGGAGTCGTAGTAATGCTCCAGAACCTGTTGGTCGCGTGTGCTGCCCCTCCTTGCCAAAGACGACGAAGCTTCTTGAACTCCATCTAAAACGCTCAGCAATTCTTTCTGACGAACGGTCCGAGCCTCATCCTTAAACATCGTGTTGAATACAGCCTGAGGATCATACTGCCCACGCATGGGTTGATCGTTCTTGTCGTACGACAAAATGTTCAGCCAGGGATGCTGTTTCCAAACATTGTCGGCCGTCAATTGCATCGACTTGATGGGCGTGTCGCTTTCAATTTGATCGGCAATTCTCTGGTCAAATGAGTACCGGTTTACACGATTACGTTGTGTACCACTCATGAACGTTGTCGGCGCATCGAGATGACTCGATGAGCCCTCATTGTCAAGATTGCCGACGACGAGAATGTCATCTTGAACGCCTGCCAGCGGCTGCAAGATTTTAGACAGCTCAAAATCTGTTTCCGTTCCCCCGACAATGTCCCACGCATGCGGATTAACACCACATCCCTTGTACAATACGCACAGTCTCGGCGGAGGCGTTTCGGTGGGCTTCGCATAACTTACCGCGGGCGACATAATGTCCAGCAGCGGCAGCGCTATGGACATTCCAGCACCTCTTAGCATGGTTCGCCGCGCGATAAGGTAGGAATTACGTCTCATCGATTAATCCTTAACTTGAAAATTCGATTAAGGGCGCGAATTGGATGATGGAAAAACTTATGGATTGCCTAAGTATAACCAATTACTACAGCCACTACCAATAGATGCTGCTTTTGCTGCCCGCTGGTAGGAAATACCAAATTTGATTATGATTCAACCGTTTAATTCTCGTAGGTTTCGCCTCCAGTTCCTTAACGGACCTAGAAAATGCCCGACCACTATTCTAAAACTGAGCGGCAAAAAATGAATTCCGCCAATGAATTTCCAGGGAACTTCAGCCGCTCGACACCGCAATGGGCTATAAAATACCTTCTTGCCTTGCTTGCTCTCATCGCGACACCGTTCGCCGTCAACGGCGCTGAACGCTTGCCAAACTTTGTCATCATCTTCTCCGACGATCAAGGCTATGAAGATGTCGGCTGCTTCGGTTCAAAGCAAATC
>DTSG01000070.1 GCA_012965455.1 Planctomycetaceae bacterium
AACTACGCTCATAACAACGAATGGTGCACGCGCAACTTTTTAAATATTGGCCGAGTTGACGACGCACTCGCACTGGCACAAAACCTTACCACGTTACCACGACACCCCAAATACAACACACTTGCGCGACGTGGCAGCAGTTCTTACTACGGTCGAGCTCGCCTGTTCACGACACTCTACATGTACGAACGATGGCAGGACATGATTACCCTTGCTAACACGGCCGTACTGGAACCAACATCGATTGAAGCAGAAAAAGTCAAACGCCTGAAGTATGTCGGCATCGCTCATGCCATGCTGGGACAAACCGCACAAACCGACACATTCAAAAAAGAGCTGCAAACCTTGCTTAACCACAACATCTCGGAGCGAGATAAGGCTGGTGAAACGGCGAAGACCAAAGCGGAAGCCGAACAAGCAAAAGATACGAAAAAGAAAGAAGCCGACAAGAATAAAGCGATTACCAAGGCTACGACTGATGCCCGCCGCGCTTGGGATAAAAAGGTCCGCGACTGTGAGCAAGCCATTGCCGCGTTAAACGGTTACACCCACTTAAAAAATGGAGAGCACGAAAAAGCACTTGAACTGCTACGTAAAGCTGGTTCCGTTGACCGTATGACGGTTGCTAAATGTCAACAAGCCAGCGGTGACACCGACGGCGCTATTAAAGCAGCGGCGGCTCATGTCAAATCGCATGCCAAAGAAGTACAACCGCTGGCATTACAAGTCGAAATTCTACATGCCGCTGGAAAAACAAAAGAAGCACAAACCGCATTTGAAGAATTACAAGCAATCTCTGGTTCGATCGATATGCAGTCACCCGTGTTTGCTCGCATCACCGCAGTTGCCGCTGATCTGGGATGCGCTGGCCCCTGGAAACAAAACCTTAAACTGCGCGACGACATCGGCAATCGGCCTGACCTCGATACACTGGGCCCCTTTCGCTGGCAACCTTCAGCAGCGCCCGAATTCATACTGCGGGATCACCGCAATCGTAAATTTTCAAGCAGCAAAGAGTTCAACGGAAAACCAACGATCGTTGTTTTCTACCTCGGGCATGGTTGCCTAGCCTGTGCGGAACAGTTGCAAAAAGTCATCGATAACTATGACAAATTCACCGCTGCTGGCTTTGATATTTTAGCGATCAGCACCGATGACAATGAAAATCTCAAGCAATCGATCAAGCACTTTGATGGCAAACTGCCGTTTACTATTGTGAATGACCCAAAACTTGAAATCTTCAAAGAATATCGCGTGCATGATGACTTCGAAGAGCAGCCTTTACACGGCACGTTTATCATTGATGCCAACGGTTTTGTTCGCTGGCAGGACATCAGTTATCAACCGTTTATGGATACCGATTTCTTACTCACAGAAGCCGCCCGCTTGCTGGATGTCAAATAGAACTTCCAAGGGTCCGCGCTAAGCGGCAACGGCCACACCCCATTCTCTCTGCTGCAGAGTGTGCCATTGCCCCCCAAAAAAAAGGGGGCATTCTAGGATTGCACGGTGATTTACCGATATTCGTAGTGCATTAATGTAGCGTTATTCGGTAGAATTTGAACAGTTCCAAAGAAGCGATTCTTTGAACATGTTCCTTTTCGAGTATCGGTGAGCGAGATGAACCGCAACAAACTGCTTACACTATATCGCACAATGCTCATTGCCAGAGAGATTGATCGTGTCGAGCAACAAATCGCAAGTCGTGGCGAAGCGTTTTTTCATCTGTCCGGTGCCGGCCATGAAGCAACCGCCGCACTCGCCGAATACTTAACGCCAAGCGATTGGTTACATTGCCATTATCGCGATCGAGCTCTGCTTGTCGCACGAGGAATCTCACCGCGAACATTTTTCGACAACTTACTGTGTAACGAATACGCACCGGGTAGTGGCCGACGGATGTCAGCGTTTTTCAGTGACCCACAACTCAATGTATTGAGTATGGTAGCACCTACGGGGAACAATGCCGTGCAAGCTGCCGGAGTCGCTGCGGCCGTAAAAGACCAAGACAACCATCCGATTGTTTACTGTGGCGTCGGCGACGGTACGACTCAACAAGGAGAGTGGTTAGAAGGAGTGGCTGAAGCCGTACGGTCAAACCTACCTGTGCTATTCATTGTGCAAGACAACCGCTGGGCCATTTCCACCAACACCGAAGGTCAAACTTGTTTCTCACGGGCAGACGGTCAAGCCACTGACCTGTTCGGTTTGCCCATTCACTATGTCGATGGGCGAGACGTATTGTTTGCCGATAAAGTATTTGCACAAGTTGTCGCCGAAATGCGCGAGCAACGTAAACCGGCGATGATTGTTATGCAAGTGGAACGCCTCGGCAGCCACACCAATGCCGATGATCAGTCCATCTATCGCAGCGAAGAAGATCTCGCCGAGGCTCAGTTGCATGGTGATCCGATTACAAACCTAGAAGAACATTTAACTGCCTATGGCATGACGACCGCAGAATTAAAAGTGATTCGCGCTCAAGTTGACGATCAGGTTGCCGCCGCTGAAGAGGAAGCACTACAAGCCAAAGATCCACTTCCTGCCTTGGACGCCTGTATCCAACACCCCGTTGAACTAACACACCCCAACAAGGAGACCTTTGGATCACAAAGGGGCGATGCCAGCGACACTGCCAACATGCTTAACATGAAAGACGCCATGCGGCAGGTGCTGTTGAACCACTTGCTTGTCGACCCCAGCGTAACTTTGTATGGCGAAGATATCGAAGATCCCAAGGGGGACGTGTTTGGAGTAACACGGGGATTGAGCACACGATTCCCTGGCCGAGTTATGAATTCGCCGCTGTCAGAGTCAACCATCATCGGATCATCCATAGGTCGAGCACTCACCGGTCAACGGCCCGTTGCGTTTCTGCAATTTGCAGATTTCATGCCCACAGCCTATAACCAAATCGTTAATGAATTGGCGACGATGCACTGGCGCAGCGATGGACAGTGGTCAGTACCGGTCATTATTATGGTCGCCTGCGGCGGATATCGGCCAGGACTCGGTCCCTATCACGCCCAAACCTACGAAAGCGTATTGGCACATTGCCCTGGCATTGATGTGGTGATGCCCAGTTCCGCGCACGACGCTGCCGGACTACTCAACGCAGCATTCTTATCGCAACGCCCCACCGTTTTCTTGTATCCCAAAGCCTGCCTTAACGACTCCGATAAATCCACGTCCGCTGACGTTCACGAACAATTCGTGCCGCTCGGTGTCGCTCGTAAAATACAATCCGGCCATGACCTCACACTGGTCGGCTGGGGTAACACGGTCAGCATTTGCGAACAAACGGCGACAGCACTTGAGCAAGTGGGGATCGCGACAGATATCATTGATCTACGTAGCATTTCACCTTGGGATCAGAAGCTCGTACTTTCCTCGGCTGAAAAAACAGCGCGGCTCATCGTCGTGCACGAAGACAACCAAACGTGCGGACTTGGTGCGGAGGTTATTGCCACCGTAGCCGAGAAAGCTAAATTACCAGTTGCCATGCGGCGCGTCACTCGACCCGATACACATATACCCTGTAACTTCCCCAATCAAACTCTCTTACTTCCAGGTTTAAAACGTACATTGGCCGCGGCAGCCGAGTTGTTAGATTTGGATCTCAAATGGGAAGAAAAACCAGCGCCCAGCGATGGCAACGCTTTTATTGAAGCCATTGGGTCCGGACCGGCCGACGAGTCGATCGAAATTGTGGAGCTCTATGTCGACGCGGGGCAACAACTACAGCGCGGTGATGTGATTGCCTCTGTTGAAGCTACCAAGAGTGTCTTTGATATTACCTGTAGTATTGACGGTGAAGTCGCAGAAATACTGTGCGCCGTGGGGGATACTGTCAACGTCGGCGAGAACATGATCCGTTTGAAAACGGCAAGCGGCGCTCGCGCTAAACCAGCCGTCAAAGAAATCACTGGCAAGCCGATACTGCACCGTCGCAAATCTCAGAACACACTTGTCTTGGCTCGCGAACCTCGTGGCCATCGCGCGTTTGATGTGGGAATGTCAACCGTGGAAATCGCCAAAGGAAGTCGAGTTATCACCAATGAGGAATTACTGGGTGCCGACAATCCAATGACCAGTGAAGACATTGTCCGGCGGACTGGGATTAGGCAAAGATATTGGATAGACAAAAACGAAGATGCCATTTCATTATCTGTGCACGCTTGTCAGCAAGTCTTGGAACAGCAAGGATTGCTGATCGATGATATTGATTTAGTTATTTGCTCGACGACCAGTCCCATGTCGATGACACCTTCCATGGCATGTCGAATACTCAACGGGCTCTCTACTGGAAAAGAGACTCTGATCCAAGCGTATGATATCAGCGCTGCCTGTAGTGGCTATTTATACGCCTTGCAATCTGGATATGATTTCTTGCAAAGCACGCCTCACGGGCGCGTACTGGTTACCACAGCCGAGATACTATCGCCGCTACTGGACCTCAACGATTTCGATACCTCGATTTTATTCGGTGATGCGACGACAGCCACAATACTCTACGGAGAAAACCACTTTGAACATGCCGCTGCTCGTATTCAACGACCTGAACTATCGGCCAAGGGTGAAGATGGCAGCACACTATCTGTACCATTTCGAAACGCTGGGTTCATCCAGATGAAAGGCCGCCGAGTTTTCCAAGAAGCGGTGCGGTGCATGATGAACAGTTTGAATCGCGTTTGTGATCGCGATGGAATTCACGTCGATGAGCTCGATTTAGTGGTACCTCATCAAGCGAACCAACGTATCATTGACGCCATCCAGCATCGCATCAACCCACACGTTTTCAGCAATATTGCGCAACACGGAAACACTTCAAGCAGCACGATTCCTCTCTGTCTACACGAACTGCTACCTTCGATGGAAGCGGACCAAACACTCGGGCTCTGTGCCTTCGGCGGTGGATTCACCTTTGGCGCCAACATCATCAAAACGCTGTAGGTTAATTAGTCGTCGTAGTTTACCCGTCCGAATTCGTAATCGTCGGCGGCTGGTCGCTGGCGGTTTCCATGCCCAACATTTCCTTTTGGAAGAAATCACCGACCCAGATGTAGATGCGATAAAAAACGGGTACC
>DTSG01000071.1 GCA_012965455.1 Planctomycetaceae bacterium
ATAGCGAAAAACGATTAACAGCGGCTTTTTAGAGCGTAGCGCTTCTTCACGAGCATGCTTGAAATTATCATAAATCCAAGTGTCATCCGCGCTCACCTCCTGCTTGTCCTGACGAACTGCTTTGTCGCGTTCCGACTGTACCTGAGCCTGTAAGGGTAGAGCACCAAGCAAGGTGCAAAAAAGTGTAACGGTAAACAGGTATTTCATTCGTTAAATCCAGAGGCTATCAGCTATCTAAGTCACTCGTATCCTGAGCAGATATTATACTGTAAATCTATAACTGCCTGCGACGCGAGCGCCCCATTGAGGCGATAAATAACGAATTTGAGCTTATAGGTTGCGCAGTAGCGGAGCAAGAAAAACCAGAATAACTCACAATATATTCTGAGGTTAAAGCACGATGCATAACACCGACGTAAATCAGAAGGTAAAATAAGATGTCCGATTCCAGTGTCGGATGGTGGAGTAGATATAAGACGTTAAGCTAATTGCATGATTTTTTTAATTGGAGATCGAAGATGGTGCCTTCCCAAGTAACAACACAACGTGTTTCGCTATGGTCAATGATGAGCTTATTTGCCGTCGTCCTATTTCTCGTGCCAACAGCGTTTACGGTCGCTCAGGACTACGATGCCGTCATTAAACGGCTCAAGCAGGCCGTTGATGCGAAGGAAATCAGCCCAGAACAAGCAAAAAAGATGATCGCTACGCTGAAGATTTCTAGTGCCAAACAAGTACCAGCCGGAAAGCCAACTATAAAAAAAGTCGTGAGCAACACCAAGGTAAATTGGGACGCGATCAAGAAACAAGTTGAGGGCGCTGTGAAAGCGGGGAAAATTACCCGTGAACAGGCTGACGCTAAGTACACGGCACTCAAGAAACAAACGGCTCAAAAGGCGCCCGTCAAGAAGGTTGCCAGCAGCGCCAAGGTAAATTGGGACGCGATCAAGAAACAAGTTGAGGGCGCTGTGAAAGCGGGAAAATTAACCCGCGAGCAGGCTGACGCCAAGTACACAGCACTCAAAAAACAAACGGCTCAAAAGGCGCCCATCAAGAAGGACGCCAGCAACGCCAAGCTCGATTGGGACGCGATCCAGAAAAGAATCGAGGGCGCCGTCAAAGCGGGAACAATTACGCGGGAGCAGGCGGATGGCAGGTACGCGGCACTCAAGAAACAAACGGCTCAAAAGGCACCCCTCAAGAAGGTCGAAAGCAAGCCCAAACCTGCCGCTCCGGCGAAACCAGCGGTGAAGAAGGTTCCCAGCAACGCCAAAATCGATTGGGACGCGATCCAGAAAAGAATCGAGGGCGCCGTGAAAGCGGGACAAATTACGCGTGAGCAGGCGGATGCCAGATATCTTGATCTCAAGAATCAAAATCGCGCTAAACCTGACACCTCGTCTAAACCAGACGTCAAAAAAGACAACCAGCCTGATCCTAGAATCGCTTTCGAACAGGCAGCCAAGCAAATACGAGCGGCTGTTGAGGCTGGCAAAATCACTGCGGAGCAAGGCCGCGCGCGACTAACGGCATACCGCAAGCACCTGGCCGAACGGCAATCGAGTGCCGCCCCCAAAGACGTTCGCGATGTACCACAAGAACAGCGACGGATACAAGAAATTAAAATCCGCAATATAGACGGTGTCAAAAGCATTTACGTGACCGAGAATGATCGCAAGATAACGATTATGGATGATCCCGACGGAGGCATTAAAATTGAGATAACCGATTCTCAAGACGGAAAACCCGTCACGCGTACGTTTCAGGGAAAAAACATTGAGGAGCTGCAGAAGAAAAGTCCAGAGGCCCATAAACTTTACAAGAAGTATTCTCAGTATGCTCCTAGTACTAGGTGACTAGGAAAGAAGGTATTGACGTACCTCTGGCTCGACCGGTGGACTTCGCGGACGTAAGCGGAGTCTCTACGAGGGCGGTACCCGTGATCCCTTGACCCTCAGTTGGCCGTCCCTCTCCACGGCAGCCCGTTTTTCGATTAAAATAGACACCAGCACTACTTTCCAGACCTCCAACCCCTCCCCCCGAAACGCATTCTATGAAATATCTGTCACTTTTTGCCGCCCTCCTTGTTTTCACAAGTATCACCACGGCCGCCACCAACAAGTCACTCAAAGGAAGTCGTCCCAACATCATCTTAGTGATGACCGACGATCAGGGGCTTGGGGATCTCTCCTGTATGGGGAATCAGGTCCTCCGCACACCCAATCTAGATAAATTCCACGCAATCGCGACTCGTTTCACCGATTTTCACGTCAGCCCAACCTGCGCTCCGACCCGCAGCGCTATCATGAGCGGACGCCATGAATTTCGAAACGGAGTGACACATACGATCCTCGAACGGGATCGCATGGCACTTTCTACAACAACCTTACCTCAGCTGCTGCATGCGGCCGGCTACGAAACAGGCATCTTTGGCAAGTGGCATCTCGGTGACGAAGAACCATATCAACCTACGAGCCGCGGTTTCAGCGAAGTCCTGATACATGGTGCCGGCGGGATCGGCCAGAACTACCCAGGAAGTCAGGCCGATTTTGCGCCGAATGCCAATAAAGACACCCGATATTTCGATACGGTCGTTCGCCATAACAACACGGTCGTTCAGACCAAGGGATTCTGCACAGACGTTTTCTTTGAATCAGCGCTTGGCTGGATCAAGCAGCAGCGTGATGCCAAACAGCCCCATTTCGCCTATATCAGCACCAATGCCCCGCATGGTCCGATGATTGCTCCTAGTATATATAAAAAACGATTCGCCGATTTGGGCTGGGCCGATCGGACTCAGGGTCGATATGGCATGATTGAAAACATCGATGACAACTTCGGACAACTCATGAGAAAACTGGATGAGTGGAATGCCTGGGACGATACGCTGGTTATTTTCATGACGGACAATGGTCAGGCTGGTTCCAGCGGCACATTAAACGGCAAGAAGACTCCAATGTACACCGCTGGTTTTAAAACCGGTAAAGGCTCTCCTTACGAGGGCGGCACCCATGTCCCTGCTTTTTGGCGTTGGAAAGGTGTCCTCGGTGAAGGCGTCGACATTCCCGCATTGACAGCCCATATAGATTTATTTGATACCTTGTGTGAGCTCGCCGGAGCCAAGATCCCGAATGACATACAGACGCGTGATGGCCGTAGTATGGTGCCTCTGCTGGAGAACCCCGAAGCAAAATGGCAGGACCGCCAGCTGTTCATTCATCAGGGCCGCTGGCCCACCGGACAGGATCCGAACGAGTCCAAGTTTAAGAATTGCGCTGTCAGAACCACCCGCTGGCGGTTTGTCAATAATTCGCTGCTATATGACATTTCCGCGGATCCCTACGAAACGACCAATGTCGCGGATCAGCATCCGCAGGTTCTTGCCAAACTGCGTAAGGAATATGACCTGTGGTGGGATGCAACCGTGCCATTGTTGGTTAATGAAGATGTTGAATTTCTCGACTACAAGCCGCTGCATCGGATGTACGACGCGCAGCTTAAAAAAGGCGGCATACCTCAATGGACTCCGCTTAAGTTCTAACGCCGACTCGACGAGGATAGAAAAATACTGCCATGCGTTTTCTTAAGGCAATTCAAATTCTGACGGTTGGTCTGTTGCTGGTGCAGTCAGCCCGCGCGGAATCCACGCCGCCGAACATTGTAATTTTTCTCGCCGATGACATGGGTGCCGGAGACACCAGTGCCTATCAAGACTGGGCCGGCAATTCCGATCAACAGCAGTTACATACACCGGCCATGGAAGAACTGGCTCGTCGGGGGATTCGGTTCACATCAGCTCACGCGCCCCACAGTCGCTGTACTACCACACGCTATGCCCTCTTAACCGGTCGATATTGCTGGCGGACATCCCTGAAGCACTGGGTGCTATTCGGTAATCACGGAGATCCACTGATCACACGCCAACGCATTACC
This sequence comes from Planctomycetaceae bacterium, assembly GCA_012965455.1. Taxonomy (GTDB): domain Bacteria; phylum Planctomycetota; class Planctomycetia; order Pirellulales; family Pirellulaceae; genus UBA721. The sequence goes on from DTSG01000071.1 coordinate 3,934, forward strand.
CTCCCTGAATTCCTGCAGGACGCGGGATATGTCACCGGAATGGTCGGGAAATGGCATTTAGGACTGACATATCGTCGCGCCGACGGCAGCTTGGCCCAAGGGTTTGATGATGCGGATCTTCGCCAACCACTGGCGGATGCTCCCATCGACCATGGATTTGATTTTTTCTATGGAATCTCACGCAGCCACGGAACGTCAGGTCCCGGCGGTTTGAAACGACTCAACACTCCGCAGCAGTCCACAGGACCAGGATGGATCAAGGGGCGTCAGGTGGTGGGGGCAACCGCTGCCGGAAAGCAACTGGTAGCCGGATCCTATAACTACTGGGAAGTGGGTAACGTGGTTGATCGGGAAGCCCATGCATTCCTCGCTCGGGCCGTCGCTGGAGACAAACCGTTCTTTTTGTATTTTGCTTCCCCAGCAAATCACGGACCCTATACTCCTTCAAAAACTATCAGCGGAATTCCAATCGCTGGAGTCAGTCGGTATAAAAACGGCACGCCCACGGAAAGCAACCGACAGGACTTTGTTTATCAAAACGATGTGCATGTATCCAGACTGCTACATTACCTGAAAACGACCTCAGACCCACGCCGACCGAAATACTCTCTGATTGACAATACGCTTTTTATTTTCACCAGCGACAATGGTGCGGAAAAAAACAACAAGCAATTCACCGGTCCACTTCGCAGCAATAAGGGCTCCACCTACGAAGGCGGACATCGGGTTCCGTTCATTGCTAGTTGGCCTGCAGGCAGGGTGGGCGATGGTGACGCTACCACACCAGGCAAAACTCAATCGACGCTGCTCGGCTTGAACGATCTTTATGCCACGCTGGCTGAAATACTTGAAAAACCTCTTCCACCGGTAAGCGGTGTCGGTCGGGGTGCGGAAGATAGCATTAGCCAGTTATCCGCTCTTAAAGGGGACGCGACTTTCCAACGATCAGCCGCGCTGTTTCCCAATGACCATCAACAGGCAAGCAAAAAGTTGTCGGATGAACGGGCATGGGTCGCTGTCCGTAGTAACACCACCCCACTGGCTGGGCAGTGGAAATTATTTCTGGATCACTTGGAAATTTTCATTGTGTCTTATTATCAAAATGTAACAATAATACAGATAAAAGGTGATATTATTATCAAA
>DTSG01000072.1 GCA_012965455.1 Planctomycetaceae bacterium
GCCGCGCGAGAATCTGAACTGCGACTAGACACACAACAAGGCGTCTACGCGCAACTTGAATCCGGCGAGCATGCGGTTGTCCCTGGGAAGCCTAATTCCAGCGTCTTGCTGCACCGAATCTTAAGCGACGATCCTGATCTGAAAATGCCACCCAGTCATGCCAATCGCCAATTGACGCAACGCGACAAAGAATTACTGCAACGCTGGATAAAGCAAGGAGCACCCTATCAAGGCCATTGGGCGTTTACCGCACCACAACAAGCGGAACCTCCGCGAGTGCGGAATCGGAAACAAGTTGCCAACCCCATCGATTCTTTTCTGCTTAATAAACTCGAACAACAACGACTCAACTTCGAACCGATCGCAGACCGCGAAACACTCATTCGACGTTTAACACTCGATCTTACCGGACTACCACCGTCTATAGCTGAAGTCGACGCTTTTCTAGGGGATAAACAACCCGGGGCTTATGACCGGCTCATCACTCGATTATTCAAGTCACCGCACTACGGCGAACATATGGCCCGCTTTTGGCTCGACGCTGCTCGCTACGGAGATACCCATGGTCTGCATCTCGACAATATTCGCAGCATCTGGCCTTATCGGGATTGGGTCATCAATGCTTTTAGTAACAACATGCCATTTGACCGATTCACCGTTGAGCAGCTCGCCGGTGATTTACTGCCAGAGCCTACGCTGGATCAACGCGTTGCTACCGGCTTTAATCGCTGCAATGTAACGACTAGCGAAGGTGGATCGATTGCAGCAGAATATCTGGTTCGCTATGCAGTAGACCGAGTCGAAACAACTTCCACGGTTTGGATGGGATTGACTCTGGGTTGTGCCGTTTGCCACGAACATAAATTTGATCCGATTTCGCAACAAGAGTTCTATCAACTGTTCTCGTATTTTTACAGCTTGACCGAAAAAGCGATGGACGGCAACGCGTCGTTGCCACCGCCGGTCGTCCAAGTACCCTCGGAGCAGCAATCCAAGCAAATCGCTCAATTAAAATCTGAAATTCAACAATGGGAAGGGAAACTACAACAAGCCATTGCCAATTTTGAATATCAAGAGGTCCCGGTTGTCGATGCTGAACAGGAGATTGTCGAACGCTATGACTATGTCTGGTTCGATGACACACCGCCAACAGGTGCTAAACTCACTCAATCCGGTCACCCGTGGAAATATGTGACGGCTCCTGAACATCCCGTCTTTCACGGCGAAAAGGCAACACATCGATCGGAAAAAGGACTGACGCAACACCTGTGGCAAAATGCTCCCGAGACGCTGAAAATCGGCGAAGACGATATCTTATTTGCTTATGTTTACCTCGATCCTAAGAACCCACCTAAAGAGATCATGTTGCAGTTCAATGAGAGCAACTCCTGGGAACATCGAGCCATGTGGGGTGATAATCTGATCGATTGGGGCAATATAAATACACCCAGTCGACTACGAATTGGTGATTTGCCTGAAGCTGGGAAATGGATCCGCCTCGAGGTCGCCGCGTCTAAAGTAGGTCTCAAGCCCGGTTCGCAAGTCACCGGCTGGGCCTTCACTCAATTTGGCGGCAGCGCATATTGGGATTACGCGGGAATAAACACGCTGACAGTACAAGCCAAGACGGAGTTTAAATCTCAGCGAGCATGGGAATTGATACAAAGTGCAGGGGATGTTAGTAAACTATCTGCGGCGGTGCAAGCGGCGTTTAAGGTAAAAGCTGCCAACCGTAATGCAAATCAAAAACGTGAACTGCGATCTTATTTTCTCACTCATGTGTATGCGGAAAGTCGTAAACTAATCACGCCTTTGCGTCATGAAGTTGACATGCGCCGTCAGCGTATCGCGGAGATCCAAAAACAGATCGTCAGTACATTGGTCATGGAAGATATGCCCGAAAAACGACAGGCATATTTGCTGATTCGCGGTGAATATACCAAACAAGGCGAAGCGGTTGAATCCGGCGTACCGAAGATTTTACCGGCATTACCCGCTGATGCACCCAACAATCGATTAGCATTGGCCCGTTGGCTTGTTTCACCGGAACACCCGCTGACGGCGCGTGTCATCGTTAATCGTTTCTGGCAACAGTTATTTGGCGTCGGCATCGTAAAGACCTCCGAGGATTTCGGAGTCCAAGGTGAACGGCCGGTACATCCAGAGTTACTTGATTGGCTAGCAGTTGAATTTCAAGCAAGCGGGTGGGATGTCCAGTACTTGATGAAGTTGTTAGTTACATCGCATGCATATCGTCAATCCTCTTTTATCTCGGACAAAAAATATCAACTCGACCCCGAAAATCGTTTATTGGCACACGGCCCTCGTTTTCGAATGGACGCGGAAATGGTCCGCGATGTCGCTCTGTTTCACAGCGGACTGTTGGTCGACACGGTTGGTGGCCCGAGTGTCAAACCTTACCAACCATCTGGGATTTGGAAGGCGGTTGGGTATTCCGGCAGCAACACCGTTAAGTTTGCTCGGGATAAAGGCGAGAAGCTCTATCGTCGCAGTATGTATACCTTCTGGAAACGGACAGCGCCGCCACCATCGATGCAGATATTCGATGCACCCTCACGCGAATTCTGTGCCGTGCGCCGGAGTCGAACCAATACTCCAATGCAAGCTTTAGTGTTGCTGAACGATGAACAGTTCGTCGAAGCGGCTCGGCGGTTCGGACAACGCATGCTTACCACCGGCGGAGAATCCGATCGTGATAAGTTGGTGTTTGGGTTCCGCAGTGTCACTTCTAGATTTCCCACAACCCCAGAACTTAACATCATGGTTGCTGTCTTAAGAGATCATCGCCAACGGTATCAAGAGGACCGAGAAGCGGCTCAGCAATTGATACATATTGGTGAGTCAACGGTCGATGAGACACTCGACGCCCAAGAGCTTGCAAGTTGGACAATGATCGGCAACTTACTGCTCAATTTAAACGAGACAATAACTAAAAACTAATCAGCCAGAGTATCCTGCAGGGTTTTCTGAAATCACGAGGTACTACCGCAAAAACGATTATGAATATTCAAGATAATCCATTATTGATTGAGCAGGCGAAATTAGCTAACCGTCGTCAATTCTTTGGCAGCGCTGCGACTGGCATTGGCGGTATGGCTCTCGCTTCACTGCTTAATCCAGAGTTGTTTCAGGGAAAACTTCAGGCACAAGAGGGTGGGGTGCCGGCCATTCAGCCGGGAGCTGCTGGGATATTACAACAACAGCATGTTCCCGCCAAAGCCAAACGGATTATCTATTTGTTTATGTCCGGTGCGCCGTCCCAATTGGACATGTTCGATTACAAACCAGGCTTAGTCGACATGTATGACAAAGATCTGCCAGATTCGATCCGTAATGGTCAACGAATTACAACGATGACTTCTGGGCAGTCCCGTTTGGCGGTGGCACCCACTAAATTTAATTTCTCTCAGCACGGTGAGAATGGAACGTGGTTTAGTGAATTATTGCCACACATGTCGAGCGTCGCGGATGATATCGCTGTTATCAAGACGGTGAATACTGAAGCCATCAACCATGATCCGGCAATTACCTATATCACCACGGGTAGTCAGATTCCGGGTCGCCCAAGTTTAGGAGCTTGGTTGTCGTACGGACTCGGCAGTGCCAACCGCGACTTGCCCTGTTTTGTCGTCTTGCATTCTACTTGGAGCGCCAAACGAGATGCTCAAGCGTTGTATGAACGGTTGTGGGGATCTGGATTTATGTCAACACAACATGCCGGCGTTGCGCTGCGAAGTCAGGGAGACCCTGTTTTATATTTATCGAACCCAACAGGGATGCAGCGGAAGACGCGTCGGCGGATGCTTGATGCACTGCAGCAATTAAACGCTGAACGGCGGTCGGTTGTGGGAGATCCTCAAATTGATGATCGCATTGCACAATATGAAATGGCATATCGGATGCAGATGTCGATTCCAGAATTGACCGATATTTCCCAGGAAACAAAAAATGTGCTTGAACTCTATGGAGACGACGTCACGAAACCGGGCACGTTTGCAGCAAACTGTTTGTTAGCGCGGCGTCTGGCTGAGCGTGATGTTAGGTTTGTACAAGTCTTTATTCGAGGCTGGGATCAGCATGGAAATTTACCTAGTGATCTAACATCGATGTGTAAAGATGTAGACCAAGGCGCGGCGGCATTAATCAAGGACCTGAAACAACGCGATATGTTGAAGGATACATTAGTTGTCTGGGGTGGTGAGTTTGGCCGCACGGTCTATTGCCAAGGTGGATTGACCAAAGAGAATTACGGCCGCGACCATCACCCGCGAAATTATTGTGTGTGGCTCGCAGGTGGGGGAATTCAAGGTGGCATAACCTACGGTGAAACGGATGATTTTTCGTACAACGTTACCGAGAATCCTGTGCACATCCATGATCTCAACGCCACCTTGCTGCACCAACTAGGCATCGACCACAAAAAATTGACCTACCGTTTTCAGGGTCGCGACTTCCGCCTAACAGACATCCATGGCAAAGTGGTCCATGACTTGCTGTCTTAGAATCAACTACCCCCACCCCCTTTACGTCACGTTCGTACAAATTCGCGGTTGAATTGTACGCCATCAATAAACACCTTCGGACGATTTTAATCCGTAAGGTAAATGCCCAATGTTGTTGTAGGAATCGAGACGGGCGGTTGTTCGAGTGAGTGTTAATTCAGTGACACCAGCGTTGTGCAGCGGGCCGTAATCAGCTCGTGAAAAGGAATGCTCTGCACAAAACTTACCCAATAATTCCCGCTTGAAATCAGCATGTATAACAAAGACCACTTTCAATTCCGTATCCCCAAACTCGGTTAACGTCCGCTCGACAATTCGTTGCACACGCACAGCAATATCTGCTGCTCCTTCATACGGCTTGCCACCCCACCAACCCGACTCCCCAATGAGACCTTCGACATCGCAACCAGGAAACTGCTCGATAATCTCCTCCGCCGTTAACCCCGCTTCACCTACATGACCAATCGCTGGGTAACCCGATACACAACCGCCGACCTCGTGCAAATCACGCCATACCAACGGATCCAATCCTGTAGCACGCTGGATCGGTACCATCGTCTTCAGCGCTCGTAAGAATGGGCTCGTTATCAAAACATCCGGGCTCACCGATGCAAACCATGGCCCTAAATACTCCACTTGCTCAGCACCCAACTCCGTTAACCCTGGATCGTATACTCGTTGCGACTCGTCCCGCGCATTGTTCGCAGACTCTCCATGACGTACTAAGAATAATTGCATGTCCCTAAATGACTTCCTCTGAAAATTTTCGACTTCGCTAGTGGGCAGCTTCGTATTGTATCATTTTTTGATATAATTCAGACCGACAACGAGTTGAACCCAAAATGTTTTGATCGCTCTTAGGAAAGACATTACCTTGAAAGATTTTCAATACGCCGCACCTACTACGATACAAGCTGCCACTAGCCTCTTAACAGAACACGGATCTGGAGCACGGATTCTCGCTGGAGGCACTGATATTATTGTGCAACTTCGCGAAGGACTGCGCGAAGCTGATATCGTCGTCGACATTAAAAAAATCCCTGAACTTCGCGAGTGTCAATACTCTGATGAATCCGGGCTGTGCTTAGGCGCCGCTGTCACCTGCTGTGAAATCTATGAAGATGCCGACTTAGCAGGACGCTACGGAGCACTTGCTGATAGCACCCACATCATCGGCGGCTGGCAAATTCAAAGCCGAGCATCCGTCGGTGGTAATCTCTGTAATGCCTCACCCGCCGCGGATACCATTCCCGCTCTAATCGTACTCAATGCTGAAGCTCAAGTTACGGGTCCCAACGGGCAGCGGACTATCGCAGCCGATGCGTTTTGCACGGGACCTGGAATAAATTCGCTAGTTGATGGCGAATTCGTAGTTGCAATTCAAATCCCGCCACAATCAGCTAGCATGGGATCCGCCTACCAACGATTTATCCCTCGCAATGAAATGGACATCGCCGTGGTCGGAGTCGGCTCCTGGATCGAACTCGATGCAGATGGAAATATAGCAAACGCTCGAATCAGTCTCGGAGCGGTAGCAGCCACACCACTCTTTGCCGTGGAAGCAAGTCAATTCCTCGTTGGCAAAGAACCGAGCGATGATAACTTCGCGGAAGCCGCTGAATTAGCCAAGCAAATTGCCACACCCATCACCGACATGCGAGGAACCGCTCACTACAGAACACACCTCGTGGGAGTCCTCGTAAAACGAACTCTCACAACCGCACTTGCTCGTGCTCAAGCCTAGAAAATATTGCCTCAACTATACAACCTGAAACAGCCCTACCTTTATTACAGACCATAAGGAATTCGAGTGTGACAACTGCCACCAAGAAGATTCACGTAACCACAACCGTCAACGGCGAGAGCGTTGAGTTCCTTTGCGAACCTCGTAACAGCCTACTCGAAGTCCTCCGTGACACACTTGGATTAACCGGCTGTAAAGAAGGTTGCAACAATGGAAATTGCGGTGCCTGTACCGTCATCGTCAACAAACTGCCAGTCAACAGTTGTTTGGTGTTCGGCGTCGAAGCGGAAGGTGCTGAAATCGAAACAGTCGAAGGTATCGCCGATGCTAATGAACTGCACCCAATTCAAGATTGTTTCCTAGAAGGAGCAGCACTGCAATGCGGAATTTGTACTCCAGGGTTTCTCGTCTCCGCAAAAGCACTGCTCGAGAAAAAACCAGGAGCTTCTGAGGAAACCATTCGCTTTGACCTATCCGGAAACCTTTGTCGCTGTACCGGTTACGACAAAATTGTCCGCGCTATCCAAGAAGCTGATAAACAAATGTCTGCGGCAACCGTCGACTCAACAACCAACGACTAATCATTACACACCACCCACCGCTAACCACTACGCAGCTATAAATTTAGGAGATACATCACTGTGGCAACAACTCCCTATCGCGTCATTGGAACACGCCCTGTCCGACACGACGGTGCCGATAAAGTAACAGGCAAAGCGGTTTACACTGCGGATTTCAAACTGCCCGGTTTGCAAGCCGGGTTTGTATTACGAAGTCCGCATCCCCATGCCAAGATCGTATCCATTGACACATCTGCCGCAGAAGCGACAGCAGGAGTCTCCGCGGTCGTGACAGGTGCCGACTTCCCCAATGTGCAAGATAAAATCGCCCAACTCGGCGAAGGTTCCGTGAACCTTGCACATCTTAGCGCTAACTGCATGGCTAAAGACAAAGTACTCTATAAAGGTCATGCTGTTGCCGCTGTCTCAGCCACCAACGCTCATATTGCTGAAGAAGCAGCTGCGAAAATCGTCGTCGAATATGAAATGCTCCCCTCAGTAACCGATATTATGGAAGCGATGGCCGACGACGCGCCACTGCTACATGCTGATCTATTCACCGACGACCTCGGTCAGAAAGCGGACACCGCCAGCAATGTGGCTGTCCACATGCATTTCGAAAAAGGGGATGTGGCAGCTGGATTTGAACAAGCGGATGTTGTGGTCGAAGCCGAATTTAAAACCGCAACAGTACACCAAGGGTACATTGAACCACACGCGATCGTAGCAGATTACAACGAAGATGGTCGAGTAAGACTGTGGACCGCAACGCAAGGGTCGTTTACCTGCCGGCAACAAACTGCTGAAATTCTACAAATCGGGGTCGGCGATGTGCTGGTTACTCCCTGTGAAATCGGTGGCGGATTTGGTGGTAAAATTGCCGTTTATCTAGAACCAACAGCTGCCATACTAAGTAAAAAAGCTGGTCGCCCCGTTAGCATCCTGATGACACGCACCGATGTATTTGAAGCAACTGGGCCCACGCCGGCATCATTTATGCGAGTCAAAGTCGGAGCGAAAAACGATGGGACGCTCATAGCTGGTGAAGCTTGGATTGCCTATGATGCCGGCGCGTTTCCAGGCGGAGTGATTGGCCCTGGATGCATGTGCGTGTTTAGTTGCTATGACATCGAGCATGCCGTCGTAGATGGGTATGATGTCTGTGTCAACAAACCACACACGAAAGCCTACCGCGCTCCCGGAGCAACTCAAGTGGCCTTCGCTATGGAACAATTGATGGATGAACTAGCAGAACAACTCGACATCTGCCCCTTGGAAATCCGCATGAAAAATGCCGTCAAGGAAGGCTCTCGTCGAGTCGACGGTCCCGTTTATCCGCAGATTGGGTATGTCGAATGCCTCGAAGCTCTACGCGATAGTGATCACTGGAATTCGCCGCTCACAGGTGACAACCGCGGGCGTGGAATCGCGGGCGGTTTCTGGTTCGGCTGCGGATTGAAATCCAGCGCCGCTTGTTCCGTGAATTCCGATGGCACAATTAACCTGCTAGAAGGGTCAACCGATATCGGCGGGTCACGTGCCTCCTTAGCAATGCAACTAGCAGAAACCCTAGGAATCGAATCTTCTGATATCAACCCGATGGTCGGTGATACGGACAGCGTGGGATATACCGATGTTACCGGAGGCAGTCGAGTTACGTTTGCTACAGGCTTGGCAGCTTATGAAGCCGGTCGTGACCTGCAAAGTCAAATGAAAGTTCGTGCCGCTGAATTATGGGAATGCGAAACCAATGATGTCTCGATTGCCGATGATGGTACGTTTTCGGGAAATGGAAAAACCGCAGGGTTTAAAGATCTTGCCACGCAACTGTTTTCCAGTGGTGAAGCATTGGTCGGCAGAGCAACCGTAGCTCCCGAATGCCCAACGAATGGGTTCGCAGCACACATTGTCGATGTCGAAGTCGACCCGGATACCGGCAAAGTTACAATCTTGCGTTACACCGCCATTCAAGATGCTGGTACAGCAATTCATCCAAGCTATGTAGAAGGTCAAATGCAAGGTGGAGCGGTCCAAGGTATCGGTTGGGCACTTAATGAAGAATATTTCTTCAATGACGACGATCAGATGACCAATGCTAGTTTCCTCGATTATCGCATGCCCACGATGCTCGATGTCCCGATGATCGACACTATCATTGTCGAAACCGGAAACGCCGATCATCCCTACGGTGTACGCGGAGTAGGTGAGCCACCAATTATCCCACCACCACCGGCCATTGGAAATGCAATTTATAATGCTACGCAAACACGGATGAGAGAATTACCGATGTCTCCGCCGAAAGTGTGGCAGGCCATGCAATCCTCTGATTGACCACCCGTTAAAGTGTCTGTCCAGTTGCAAGTAGTCACTGGCAATAAAGTGCTTTACCAATTCCATTAGTGGTTCCAAAATTTCGAAGGTAAATAGATGGCAACGATATTTATCCCTGCTCAACTTCGTACACTTACTGCTGGCATCGAACAGTTAGAAATGGATGTGCACAACGTCCGTGAAGTAATTGATCAATTAGAACAACGATTTCCAGGCATCCGCGATCGACTGTGCCAACAAGATCAAATTTCACCGTCGTTGCAAATCTCGATTGATAGTGTCATTACGTCCCGCGGCATGATCGCTAAAATTCAGCCCAACAGTGAAGTACATTTTATTCCCGCGATCGCCGGAGGCTAACCACAGTGCCAAAAACCTTTGTAAATCCAATTGAAATCTCAGTTAACCAAAGCATCACCAAAGCGGATATGGATACGCCTTTCTTGGCTGTGGATCTCGATAAAATGGAATCTAATATTTCGCAAGTCGTCGCTGGTATCGAAAAATTCAACCTGCAGTGGCGACCACATTGCAAAGGACATAAATCTCCGGACGTCGCCCGTAAATTGACCGCCGCCGGAGCGATTGGATCAACGTGTGCGAAACTAGCCGAAGCCGAAGCGCTTGCTCGGGGTGGAGTCACTGATCTGCTGATCGCTAACTTAATTGTCGGTGATAAAAAATTAAAGCGGTTAGCGGCGCTGTGCCAAATTGCTAATCCTGTCGTCTGTATCGACCACATCGATCAAGCAGAGCCGATGAGTGCTGCGATGGTAGCAGCAGGAGTGCAAGTGCGTGTTATTATTGAAATTAACATCGGATTAAATCGAGTCGGATGTGGAGCGGAACAAACAAGAACACTGGCACAACAACTTAGTGAACTTCCGGGGCTCAAGTTCTCAGGTATTATGGGATATGAAGGGCACCTGCTGACGATTGCCGACCTCGATGAAAAGAAAACAAAGATTGAAGCGGCGCTAAAAATTCTGTCCGACGTCGCGACAGAGCTGGCAGAAATCAACCTCCCTTGTCAAATCGTTTCCTGTGGAGGTACGGGATCTTATATGCTAAGTCGCATGCAGCCCAACATTACTGAGTTACAAGCGGGGGGCGCTATTTTTATGGATCAGTTCTATCAGCAACAATGCGGTGTTGAACATCTAGAAAAAGCGTTGACGGTTTATGCAACAATCGTAGGACGTCCCACGGAGAATCGAGCAATTATTGATGCGGGTAAAAAAACGATGCACGTCGAATACGAAATGGCTGTCGTTGTTGGGCGTGATGATATCCAAGTTGAGAGTTTGTCAGCCGAACATGGTACGCTTAAATTGAGCGGTGAGGCGTGCCAGTTAGCAATCGGTACACGCTTGGAGTTCGTACCCGGCTATGCCGATATGACCTGTGTATTACACGACTACTTTTATGCGTTTCGAGGAGACAATCTCGAAGCCATCTGGGAACTTGAAGCCCGCGGCATGTTGCAATAAAGCCATTCCTTGGCCAACCTTTATTAACGCCTTAGTTCTATTATCAGAAAGAACCTAATGATGAATTTGAAAACAACTACCACAACTATCATAATTGGACTGTTACTCGGACTGTTTGCCAGCTGTCTAACCACTTCACAAGTCGGAGCAGATGATAAAAATAAAAGCGTTTACCGGCATGTCGTGATGTTTCAATTCAACGAAGAAGTCTCGAAAACTCAGGTCACGGAAGTTGAAGATGCCTTCATGGCACTATCAGGGAAAATTGATACCATTGTCGACATTGAATTTGGAACCAATGTAAGTCCTGAAGAATTGAATGACGGGTTAACACACTGTTTTCTTGTGACGTTTAAGAACAAAGCGGGCTTGGAAGTCTATTTACCGCATGCCGCACATCAAAAATTCGTCGACCTCGTCAAACCACGACTCGAAAAAGTAATGGTCATTGATTATGTCAACAATAAATAGAGTCCACCGCCGCCTGCTTGTTTTGCCAATCGCTATCGCTGTCTGTTGTTGCAGTCCGAACTCAATTGCAAATGCCGCTGAAAAAGGCATCGTGCGATTTGCGACGTTTAATGTCAGTATGAATCGTGGCAGCAGTGGCGAATTACTTGCAGAACTACAGACAGGCGAGAGCGAGCAGATCAAAAAAGTAGCTGCTGGGATTCGTATCGTTCGGCCCGATGTTATTCTGCTCAATGAGTTTGATTATTGTGGTGACCAAGCCGCCACAGCTATTGCTGCATTCCAAGAGAACTTTCTCGCCGCCAAAGAATTATTTGGCACTAAACCGCTTACGTATAAATATCATTTCGTGGCCAGCGTCAATACCGGACTACCCTCGGGTCTTGATCTAGATGGCAACGGTAAAACCACGGATCCTGGGGACGCCTATGGGTTTGGTCGCTATCCTGGGCAATACGGTATGGTAGTTTTGAGTCGTTTTCCAATTTCGGCGGACGCTAGAACATTTCAAACCTTCCTCTGGAAAGACATGCCTCGAGCAATGCTTCCCCAGAAGGTTAAGTCTGGGGATAAGTTAGAGTCTTTTTATAGTAGCGCCATCTTAGACAAATTTAGACTCTCTTCCAAAAGCCATTGGGATCTCACCATTGAAACACCGACCCGTGAAGTACATTTTTTGGTCAGCCATCCAACACCACCAGTTTTTGATGGCCCTGAAGATAAAAATGGTACCCGCAATCACGACGAGATCCGTTTCTGGGCTGACTACATCTCTGGCGACAATTCCCAATACATCTACGATGACAACGGTCGACGAGGAGGCTTGGCTAATTCGCAGTCGTTTGTCATTGCCGGCGACATGAATGCTGATCCTGTAGATGGCGATTCAACCGACAAAGCAATTTTACAGTTGTTAAACCATCGCCGTATTCGTAACCCGCTTGCAGCTAGTGACGGTGCCGTTGAAGCTAGCAAACTACAGGGCAAAATCAACACCTTACATCAAGGTAAACCCAAATTTGATACGGGCGACTTCTCAGATCGATCCCCAGGTAACTTACGGATCGACTATGTGTTGCCATCACGAGATTTGCACATCGTAAATGCCGGTGTCTTCTGGCCTCGCAATGACCAACCCGCCGCTACACTACTCGACGCCTCCGACCACCGACTAGTCTGGCTCGACATCAAATCGAAATAAAAACGCCGTCTTGCGGTTTCATGCTCCGGACGGTTCGTTTTGTTTAACCATTTAACATGTGTAGAGACATCTAGCGGACTGCGCTCGACTTCAGCGGGTAAACTCTCATATTTGATAAGGTTTGCTGTAATGTTGAAGATTTCAAATATGGTGGCTAGTTAGCGCAATCAGCTATCCCACACGACGGGTTATATCGATTATTCTGTATATTTTCGCTGTCTTTCCTATTTTTCCCAAACAGTATATTTTCACAGACCTGTTTGTAAACTATCTTGAAGTAGTTGCTACAGCGCGTTTCAACATTATTTAGATCTTTAGGTCGTTCATTGACTAAACGACCCATCCTATATAAATGAATAACTATCTTATGAGAACGATTCCCATGAAAAAATACCTTACTAGCTTCGTATGCCTTTTTAGTTTCGTAGTTTGTGCTGTTGCTCAAGAAGCGCCCAAGCCGGAATTCCCTCCTCATGCAACTGTCCTTAAGGGATACGATAAAGTTGTTTCCACAGCCGATGGTGCACGCAGTATGTACACTTTGTGGACACGTTCCAAGGACGGACAAGTATATGCTGAACTGCCACCGACATTTGCTCAAAAACGATACTTCATTGCCTTAACCGTTGCCAGTGGCGACAAATTTGCGGGGCTTCAATCCGGCGACTATTACGTATATTGGCGCCGTTACAACAACAAATTAGCCCTGATCGTGCCGGACCTCGACACGCGCTCCAACGGCGACCCCGAATCACTTTCATCGGTAAATCGACTTTTTACAGACACCATGTTATTGACTATTCCAATCGTCACGATTGGGCCTAGTGGTGGACCTGTTATCGATCTCGATTCAATTTTTGTCGGCAAAGCGAGCAAGTTTTTCGGACCCTCAGTCGTCAACCGCGAAATGGGCGGCATCTTCAAACTTCAAAAAGCAAAAGCATTCCCACTAAATATTGAGCTCGCTTTTGAAATCCCTACCGCTAGTGGCAAGCTGTCATCACTGCACTACAGCATCAGTGAATTGAATCCCAAAAGCACCTACCGCCCACGAGTAGCTGACGAACGAATCGGGTACTTCGTCACTTCCTACAGTGACTTAGGAAAATACAAAGACGACGAAACAAAAGTTCGTTACATCAATCGCTGGCATCTTGAAAAACGGGATCCCCGCTTAAAAATCAGCCCTCCCAAAAATCCGATTGTATTTTACATCGAACACACGACCCCAGTACGTTATCGTCGTTGGGTAAAAGAAGGTATCCAGAGTTGGAATTCTGCCTTTGAAAAAATCGGTATCTCAGACGCTCTAGAAGTTTATTACCAAGATAAAACAACTGGCGCTCATATGGATAAAGACCCAGAAGACGTGCGGTATAACTTCGTACGCTGGTTGAACAATGACATCGGGACAGCCATTGGACCGAGTCGTGTAAACCCTAACACGGGTCAAATTTTAGATGCCGACATCATCCTTACCGACGGTTGGATTCGTCATTTTCATTACGAATTTGACAATCTACTACCAAGAATCGCGATGGAGGGTTTCAGCGCAGAAACACTTAGTTGGTTAGCGACCAACCCTGAATGGGATCCTCGTTTAGCGTTCGCTCACGCCTCGCAGCGAGATCACATCCGCCAACAACTCACCGCCTCAGCGGGTCGTGCCTACGGTGGACACCCGGCAACACTTGTCGACAACACCTTACTCGGTGACGACGAGTATGACGGGTTAATCGGTCGTGTTTCTCAAGTCAACGGTTCATGTATGGCATCTCAAGGCATGGCCTTTGACGTCGCCATCATGCGAATGATTTATGAAATCCAAGCTAACCAACTTAAAGAGGACGAAGAGGAAGATAAAGAAGAGGAAGATAAAGATGAGGAAGATAAAGATGAGGAAGATAAAGATGAGGAAGAAGCGGCGCCGAAAGAATCTGTTGATGAAGAGATGATTCTTGATGGTATGCCTGAGTCGTTTATCGGTCCTCAATTGGCACATCTTGTTGCACATGAAGTCGGCCATACTCTTGGTTTACGACACAATTTCAAAGCCTCTAGTGCTTACACGCTCGAACAAATCAATTCGGTTGAACATCGTGGAAAGCCAATCGGTGGCAGCGTTATGGACTATACGCCTACCAACATTCGCTTCGAAGCAGGAACTATTCAAGGCGACTATTCAATGCACGGTATTGGCCCCTACGATTACTGGGCCATCGAATATGGTTACACCTTTGAAAAGGACCTCAAACCAATTTTAGCTCGCGTCGGTGAACCAGAATTACAATATGCCACAGACGAAGATACGGGCGGTCCTGACCCCTTGGCTCGACGTTACGATTACGGCAAAGACCCTTTAAATTTTGCTGAAGATCAAATGAAACTTGCAAATCACCATCGCGGATTGGTCCTCGACAAATTCGTGAAAGATGGTGACAGTTGGTCCAAAGCACGACGTGGATACCAAATCACTCTAAGTATGCAAGCTCGCGCTATTAGCATGATGGGTAATTGGATTGGTGGCGTACACGTTTATCGCGACAAAAAAGGCGACGCCGGAGATCGTGCTCCACTACAAGTTGTCCCAGTTGCTCAACAACGGGCAGCGATTGACTTTGTAGTAAACACTGCATTTCAAGACGGAGCATTTGGTCTAACCACCGAGCTCTTGCAACGGATGTCGACTGATAAGTGGCTCGACGGTGGTTCCCGACAAGCAGTGAGCGACCCAGACTGGCCAATTCATGATCGCATCGCTGGAATTCAATCTTCGGCACTGACGACTCTGCTTAACCCGTCTACGTTACGCCGAGTGTACGACAATGAATTCCGGATAGCTGCCGATCAAGACGCCTTAACACTCCCGGAACTCCTGGAAACGGTAAGTTCTGCAATCTGGGGTGAACTCGATCAAGAAGTCACCGTTGCCGCGTCAGCTCGTAAGCCAGCAATTTCTAGTTTACGCCGGAACCTGCAACGAGAACACGTAAAACGCCTCGTTGACCTAGCAATGGCAAACTCGGGAAGCAATCAGGCCTATAAGCCAATTTCCAACCTCGCCCGAGCTGGGTTGCGGGCAACGCTCAACAAAGTCAATGCTTTCGTTGGCGCTAATGCTGACAAGCTTGACGCCTACAGCGCTGCTCACCTTGCTGAAATTCAAACCTCAATCACCAAATCACTTGATGCAGATATTGTGGTTACCAAATAAAAAAACGACTAGGCTCAAATGCGGGCCTGGTCGTTTTTTGTATTCAGTAACGGTGCTAGGCTGCAAATTCCACTCGGCGGCTACCAAGTTGTCCTTGCAGACGTTGCACCAAACTACTATGCATCTGACTCACTCGGCTTTCACTGAGATTCAGCGTTTGACCGATTTCTTTCATCGTCAGTTCTTCATAGTAATACAAGATGATGATCAATCGTTCGTTCCGATTCAATCCTTTGGTGACGAGTCGCAGTAGGTCATATTTTTGACCACGCCGCGTCGGATCTTCACTCTTCTTATCATCAAGAATATCGATCTCGCTAACGTCTTTTTCACTATCCGTTTGATACCATTTTTTATTCAAACTAATCAGTGAAACAGCGTTTGCGTCTCGCATCATCTTTTCGAGTTCCGGAACAGTCAGTTCCATATGTTCAGCTAATTCAATTTCAGTCGGAGACCGACCCAATCTATCTTCCATGAGCTTCGTACCGGCGGTCAATTTGGTCGCTTTCGAACGAACCAAACGGGGCACCCAGTCCATGCTCCTAAGTTCATCTACCATGGCGCCACGAATACGTGGTACGCAGTAGGTTTCAAACTTAACACCTCGATAGAGATCGTAGGCCTTGATGGCATCCATCAAGCCGAAGATGCCAGCCGAAATTAGATCATCTAATTCAACCCCATCCGGCAAGCGGGACCAAACTCGTTCTCCATGATATCGAACAATCGAGAAATATTTTTCCATTAATTGATTGCGAAGATCTCTACGTGTTTGGTCAGCTTTAAAATCCAACCAAACCTGGGCAACATCTTCGGACACTCGTAACGCTTCCATTCAAACCCTCCATAATTGTCTTGAACCCCACAGCACCCAATTAACGAGAGTGGCACATACCTAGAATGCGGAAGCACTTAGGCGCATACCACTCCCGTCAAACCCATATGCGCACAGAATTCACTCTGTCTGGGGGTTCTTTTATCGGGGGTGAGGAATGTACAACGAAGGATAAGCAAGATATTGCCCGTTGTGTGAGTTACCTGTAATCAGGTAACTTCGCTCATCCTTCGTAGTTTAACACTCACATACGTAAAAGCACGTGAGTGATTCCATAGCAACTCATCGGATAAAAGCTGTAGGGGAGTTGAGGATAACTCCGGTTTTTTGGGAAATAGCGATTACCAAACCAGCGGACTTAATAGCATGTTTCCCTGTTTAATCTACAATGGTATTGGTATTGGATATTGATACACCAATGGCTCTAAACCACTCGCTGCTGGTACTTACTTAAAGCGCCAATAC
>DTSG01000073.1 GCA_012965455.1 Planctomycetaceae bacterium
CGATGGCGCTGCCGCACAACCCTTTTTCCCCTACTCCGGACTCGCCAGAATGGGCTGATGCCAGCAATCGGTTCACTGAAGAGAATCGTTATTATGGTGACATGGTGGAATATACGGATAAAATTCTCGGCCGCATTCTCGCTGCGGTCGATGCCGCTGGGATTGACGAAGACACGTTGGTCTTGTTTTACAGCGACAATGGAACAAATCAAAAGATTATTACGGAAACGCAGTGGGGGACTAACCAAGGCGGAAAAGGGCTGACGATCGACGCTGGCGTGCACGTACCGTTTTATGCAAGGTGGACCGGGACCATTAAGCCGGGAACCGTGAATGATAATCTAATCGACTCAACAGACTTCTTGCCGACATTGGTCCACGCGGCAGGACGCACTGTTCCCCCCTCTGCAAAACTTGATGGCATCAGCTTTTATGAACAATTGCTTGATCGCGGAAAGCGGTCATCGACAAGAGATTATGTTTTTTATCATTACGACCCGCGGCCGGGTTAGGGGAAAAAGGGTTGTGCGGCAGCGCCATCGCATAGTACAAGAAAAAAGGGCGGTCGTGCTTCCTAGCGACATATTCACTGATGTAGTCGGTCCATACGTCGGGTCCATATCTACCTTGTGTATCGTCTAAGAATTTACCGTTTTGTTTTATCCGCGGATCTGCATAACGAGAGCCCTTGTCTTCGGTGTGACGAGTGTGCCAGAGGCAGTATTCATCAAATCCCGCTTTGTTAACATGCATGCCTTTGTCACGTCGCAAATCAGCGCCTGGATAATCTGGCGGGTCATAACTCTGCAGCTGCCATTTTCCCACGATACACGTTTCATAGCCAACTTCTTGCATATAGTGCCCAAACGTCTTGGCCTGCGGATCTAGAATACCAAACGCCACCCAGTTGCGATGGTTGTAGATCCCCGTCATAAATTGGATGCGAGTGTTTGTGCACAACGGCTGCGCATAGGCATGAGTGAATCTCATTCCCTGCCTAGCCATCTGAGACATATGCGGCGTCTTGTATTGCCGACCTCCGTAATCTTGTACGCTATCGATCCCTAAATCATCCGCCATAATGAGAATAATATTTGGTCGATCAGTCGCAGCCAAAGACCGGCTCAGAACGGAGATCAGCAGCATCCATACGATTGTATATCTTTTGTTTTTTATCATTCAATCATTTTACCAAATCAACATGCCTGGCGGGAGCTGCACATCTGAAACAAGCTCCTCATTCGCCGTTGGGTTTCCTATATAATAACGGCAGCGATCACAAGCGTCCCGCCTACAAGCCTAACTCGAAAAGCCCACCAATGAATCTCACTAAACACATCTTAGTTTTCGGCATCCTATTATCAATCACGATTTGGGTGAACGCCGAAAATTCAGCGGAGCCAACCACAATTACTATAGACGAAGCCCGCGGGCGAGTACGAATTCTGGAAACCGTATACCTCTCGTCCTTGCAAAGCATCCACCGCAATTATTTTCGCGACGACCAAAAGTTGCCAGTTCCCTCGAGAGTTCTAGAAGACGTTTTTTTCAGCGTCAACAGCCGCAATGGAATCAAGAGTCGGTGGATAGCCGTCAACACACCGGCCATGAATGTCGAACACAAACCCAAACCAGGATTTGAAAGCCGAGCAATCGCGGTAATAGCCGCAAACAAATCACGGTTTGAGGAAGTCAAAAATGATGTTTTCTATAGTGCCCGCAGCGTAACGCTATTGGCATCGTGCCAACGCTGCCACCTCAGTGCGGAGGCACGGCAAAACGGGGGTCGCCGCGTTGCCGGACTTGTCATTGAAATACCATTGAAAAACACCACTACGGACGAAGGCAATGAAGGCAGCAACAAAGATAATAAATAAAGCAAACCCCACGGTGACCCCTGTATCTAGAAGGCAGGCGATCAAGTCGCTGTCGGGCGCCGCATTAGTCGTTGCGACCAGCGCGCCCGCCGCCTTCGCTAATCGTCAACGAACAATTCGAGTGGCTGGCGTTGGCACGGTCTATAATCGAAATTCCCATTGCGATGTCATCTTTGGGAAACTCCTGGAAGGTTGGCGGCATGACGATGGGCCTGGGCCAAACATGGAACTTGTCGGTCTGTATATGGATCAATGGCCAGACACCGACATGGCGAGAGAACTGGCAAAAGAATATGATTTCCCAATTTTCAACTCCATTAGTGAAGCACTAACTTTGGGGACAGACAAATTACAGTGTGACGGCGTTATTAGTGTCGGAGAACATGGCGAGTATCCTTACACGCCTGACACAAAACAGCACAAATATCCGCGGCGACGGTTTTTTGATGAGATTGCCGACACGTTTGAATCAGTCAATGCCGTTAGACCTGTCTTCAACGACAAACACCTTAGCTACAACTGGGCCGACGGTTACGCCATGTATCGCCGCGCCGAACAACTAAAAATACCCTTCATGGCAGGTTCCTCGCTGCCGTTCGCCTGGCGTTATCCAGCCAAGGTCCTGCCACGTGGCTCACAAATTTCATCCATCATGGTCTGCGGTTATGGCGGGCTTGAATCTTACGGTTTTCATGCATTAGAAGTGATGCAATCACTGGCTGAGCGCCGTCGCGGAGGTGAAACCGGTATCAAATCCGTCACCACGGTTTCGGGTGATGAGATATGGAAAGCAGAGCTGGCAGGACGCTGGTCCCGCAAACTCATGGCTCAGGCCTTGGCAACTGCAGGCGAAAATGTTGACGACCTCGAAAATCGTCTGCAACGGGAAACGTCGGCGTTGTACCTCATCGACTATCTAGACGGGACTGAGGGAGTGTTAGCCATGCTGGACGGAATCACTGGCGAATTTACGGTTGCTGCAGAGATGACGGATAGCAACGATGTATTTGCCCAATGGTATCGCTTAGAAATGACAGCGCCCTTTCGCCATTTTGGGTACCTTGTGGCTGGTATCGAACAATTTTTTCGAACCGGTCGCGCTACCGCACCTATTGAACGCACTCTTTTAACAACTGGAATCCTCGACCGCGCCATGCACGGCTATCTCCAAAACGGCAAACGCCTCGCAACTCCCGAACTCGCCATCCGCTATCGCCATAGCAAGTGGCCCTTTGCCAACCAATTTGAAGAGAACTTTCCTGCACCAATGCCATAGCTGCGTTTTAATTAGTGGTGTATTTCTTAAGAGCAATCACGGATTCATTGATCGCGACCAATAAATCGTCAACATCATCTACGGTCAAGTCTCCAATAGTACCGATACGAAACGTTTCATGTTGAGAAACTTTACCCGGATAGATCACAAACCGACGCTGCTTCAGCAAATCATAAAACGCGTTAAATTCAAACCATGGTTCCTCTGGAAAAAAGAATGACGTAATAATTGGCGAATGGTCTTCAGCCTCTAACAATGTTCTAAAACCAAGTTCACCCATACCGGCTACGAGTCGTGTTTGACATTTGGCATACCGCTGGCACCTCGCTGCAATCCCGCCTTCGTCCGCTAGTTCTTGTAAAGCTTGCCGAAACGCCAGTAGTACGTGTGTCGGTGACGTAAACCGCCATTTACCTTCGTTTTCTTCCATGACTCGCCACTGATCATACAGGTCGAGGCAGACCGACCGGGCATACCCAGCGGATTGCTTGATAGCCTCTTCACGGCAAATTACAAATCCGAACCCAGGCACTCCCTGAATGGACTTGTTAGCCGACGAAATCAAAAAGTCAACGCCCAAATCGTGCATGGCGATGGGCATGCCACCGAAACTGGACATGGCGTCGAGAATTATTTGACAATCGTGTTCTTTGGCGATCTGGCACCATTGTTCTATCGGGTTCAACATTCCTGTTGTCGTTTCACAATGCACAAACGCCACGTGCGTAATGGCGGGGTCCGTGGACAATGCGATCGTGAATTCCTCTAACGGGTAAGACGTTTCCATCGTTTCCACAACCGTGACTGGTATTTTCAATCTCTCGGCAATCGCTGCAATACGTGCTCCATAGGCACCATTGTTCACGACCAGCAGCTTGCCAGTCGGCGGAATGACCGAACCGATTGTGGCTTCAACTGAAAACGTACCACTACCTTGCATCAACACGCTCGTATAGCCGGGCTCGTTCGTCGCTAAGGCAACAAGAATTCGACGAACCTCTTGGACAATATCATTGTAATCTCGGTCCCATGTCGACAGGTCGACCTGCATCTCTGCTTTGACTTGAGCGGTAGTGGTCAACGGACCTGGAGTCAGTAACAAATATGGAATATCGTCTTGCACATTAATCCTTTACGTGTTTAGCAATATAGATTTTCGGCTTTCAGCTTCATCCACCTAGTACTTGCAACAATTCGCCCGCTGACCGAATCACATCGGTAGCACCGCCTGTGAGGAAGATAGCTTTCGCGGAATCGTGTTTTTCGGTTCGCTCATCTTCGCTAAGAGCTTGCAATTCGTCATGCGTCAATCCCACATCGTTACCGGTGAGGGTAATGGCAACGCTACGCACTCCGGCGTTTAGTCCCGCTAAAACATCCGGCATCGTATCACCCACTTTGACCACATCAGCGACTGACTGAACATTGAGTTCTTGCATGCACTTGAAAATCAACCACGGAGCAGGACGCCCGTTTGGGACTTCATCTGAACAAGCGCGGAAGTCGACGGCCAAACCTGCAGCAGTCAAATCTTCCCATACTGGGTCTGCAACAACCCGTGGATAACCCGTGGTTGCGGCGATTTTGATATCACGATTGCGTAACGTTTCAAACAATTCCAGCACACCAGGAATAATATCCACATGTTCACGAGCAACCTTAATCTGCAGCGGCATAAATGTGTCGTATATGTGCTGTACGTCGTCATCAGACCATGCTCGGCCCTGAGCGGTTTCCCAGCGACTGGCAATATCTGGAACTTCCAACAACGTCTGAATATGGTCTCGTTTATGTAACCCCATGGGGCCGCGAGCTTCCGCAACAGAAATCTCCACGCCCATGGATGCAAACGCTTGCATAAACGCTGAAATCGGAGCAAAACAGCCGTGGTCAATAATTGTACCGGCCATATCAAAGATCACTAGTTTTGTCATATCGTTTGGTATTTCTTTCTTCGATGTTGGTCGGGACGGGCCACCGTGGCCGCCCGCTTGTCGGTACATTGTAAACAAAAAATCCTATTGGTGTTAATTCGTGGTCCACCAACCGCACTTGTTTTGTTGGCCTTGCTACGATTAACGGCGGGCAACAAGCCATCTCCGTATCATCCGCTCCCATTCATACTCCGCCGGCCGGACAGACACTAATGCTGTGCTCAGTTGAAACACCTGTTCATACAACTCACAGATAATCTCGGCGATCCTATCAACATGACTGCGAAATTCTGCTTGCTCAGCTAGTTCGACCATTTGTGAATAGGTTAGTTGATTGGCAATCTCAGATAATCTCAAATCGCAATTCCATGCACCATTAATACGGGTCAACTTGTACTTGTCCAACAGACGATGGTTACGGACTTTTTGATAAGCTCGATTTTGTTTAAGCACCTCGCGTAACAACCCTTCGTTGTTTGGGTCCCATACGTAAGGGTACATCTGTCCGAGCAATCCATAAGGTTGACCAACCCGCATGTAGTGAATTTGCGACATTTCCACTGGCGCTCGTGATACGGAACCTAGTACTCGCTTCCAATTAAGCCCTAGTTCTTTAACGCCTATTTCATGAACTGACACTAAATCCTGAATAGGTCTATTTGCTGTCGTATATTTTCCATCAAGCAAGTGCATGTCGATTCCAGGTTGAATGGACTTAATCAGGCAATCGCCCACGATGTGTGCTAGCCAGCCAAAAATGTATGCTAATTTTCGTTCGCCTTTTCCATATCGCTGAATCACATCCTCACAAACAACCGCTACATAGTCGTGCAAATGATCCCACGGCAGCGTGTGCTTTGTTTGGTCACCTTTCCATCCAAAGATCAAATGCGACCTGCCATAAAACAAATCCGCAATTTCCCGCGGACGATACTCCGCTCCTTGGTGCACTAACTTCCACGGTACAACTGGACCCCCAGTTAGCGGGCTTTTCTCCAGCGCCACAGTTCCATAACCAACAGATTTTCCTGTATCGACACAAACAGCTTCTGGTAGTGTTTGAATATCTGATCCTAAGTACGCGCCGGACAAAAAGCTGTCAAAGTGTCGATGAATCAGACCACCAACTGGTAACCTTCTTTCAATTGTTTTTCTACCAGCTAAAATTGCATACAATGTATGACCAACAACACCACTCATGATTGCCTCCTACCTTTACCCATAAAGCGCCATCATGGGCTTACCAACCGAAACAGGAAACGGTCTGTCCAGTTCATCATAGAAATGCGAGTGTGGTTCAATACCTAACGCATGGAACATGGTCGCCGCTACATCCCACGGAGCGTATCGTTGATCAACAACTTCTCCGCCAAAGCGATCTGTCTTGCCCAGCACCGCTCCACGTGTAACACCTGCGCCTGCTAGGAAAATAGAGTAGGCACTTGCCCAGTGCTTGCGCCCCGCACTCGCGCCGGCAAAATTCTCTTCCAATGCAACAACCGGTGCTCTGCCAAATTCTCCCATCACAATCACCAACGTTGTTTCCAGCAGTCCGCGATTATCAAGGTCCTTGATCAAAGCCGTGATTGTCTTGTCAAACCGCGGGATTAGATGTTTCTTGAGAGCTGGGAAGATATCGTTATGAGTATCCCAGCCGTATTCCTCAATGGCGTCAGGTGCTAGGTCTTGGCCCCGATTCGTGTGATTAAATATCACATTCACATACGGCACCTGAGCCTCCACCAACCGCCTCCCCAGCAAACAAGCTTGTCCTGAGCGATACCTGCCGTAGGCATCGCGAGTTTTGTCGGTTTCTTTGTTAAGATCAAAAGCGGACACCACTTGTGGAGAAGACAGCATATCAATTGCTTGCCCATAAAACCGATTGTTATTGCGTACTTGCTCATTAGCATCCAATGCCGTTTGATTACGATCTAAGGATTTCTTGAGTTGCATCAATCTCCGCATCCTAGTTTCGCTCAAGCGAGATTTATAGCTAAGGCCGGGAATCGCAATTTCATCACTTGTCGGATCGCCCACCATGAGCGGGTCGTAAGATTTCCCTAAAATACCACCATACATGCCAGGAGCAATGTTGATGGGGATCAGAGCAGGGCCGTTTATGTAAACGGAATCATAGGGAAAGCGTGACTCGATTGGCAATCGATTCAATATGGAGCCGAGTGATGGCAAATCTGTCGGCTTAGGAAGGGGGTTCGTCGACAACGCTGAGTAATAGCGTCCGGTCATGGTTAAATAGGTCGCACTGCCGTGATCCAAATCCTCGTGCGCCATACTTCGTACCAAAGTGAATCGATCAGCAATTGACGCGAGTCCGTGCATGTCCTCGGTGAAATGAACACCTGGCAATTTTGTTTGTAACGGCGAGAATGCTCCGCGGATGTGTTCGGGAGCATGTGGCTTGGGGTCCCACATATCAATCTGACTTTGGCCGCCGCTGGCAAAAATCGTAAGTACACTTTTAGCTCGTCCAAATCCGGCCCGTTCACTACTTTTTGCTTCTCCTGTTATCCCCAGCATCGCAGCGGACGCCATCTGCAAACAGCGACGGCGACTTAGCGCGGATTGATGTGAGTTTTCAAACAAATTGAGCATCCGACCATTATAGCTCAATAGCGCTGTGCTGCCTGCTGTTTATTAGTTGTCAATCACTGTTGAATTTAATGATGTTCTGTTAGCACCGCTGCTACTGACGCCTGTTAATTCACTACCATATCGTCCGCGGTAAATATGTGCATAATGGACAATTCTCGTAACGATTCCCGCCTAGACATCCCGCCTCCACAACGATTGCCCCCAATAAATGTCATCCTCAAGTGCAACTGTAACACTTCCTCGAGATACAGCGGATCGCGGAATTCATCGCGGATGGTGGATTCTGACAGTGGCCTTCACCGCCGTTTTCATGTCAGCGCCTGGTCAATCGCATTCCATTGGTACGTTCCGCGGCATGATGATCCGCGGCATGGAGAATGTAAACGACACCCAGTTTTCCACGGCCTATCTCGTTGCGACGCTTTTTAGTGGATTTGCGTTGCCGTTTTTAGGGCCACTGATTGATCGCTTTGGTGCCCGTGCACTACTACCGCTAACATCCATGCTCCTCGCGGTAGCCTGCATCTTGATGTCCTGTGTCGAGCAATTACCCTTGTTATATCTCAGTTTGGGAATGCTGCGCCTAATTGGACAAGGCTTGATGTGCTTACTAGCCACATGGCTAATCGGTGAATGGTTCCAAGAGAAACGAGGACTCGCGATGGGATTGATGGGGGTTGGTGGCGCAATAAGTGTAATGACATTTCCGTTGCTCAATCGATACTTCATGTTGAACTATGACTGGCAAACGGCTTGGTTAGTGCTATCCGCCATTCTGTTAGTCACGTTTGTCATCCCGCCCTGGTTGGCAATCCGCAACCGCCCAGAAGAAGAAGGGCTTTTTCCAGATTGGCGACATCACCCCCTCGAGAAGTATCCCACACAGGCAACCGAATATTCACCACATATCACTCAGGAAACGTGGACACGCAGCGAAGCCTTACGCGACCCTACCTTTTGGAAATTGGTTATGTGCATCACCTGCACTGCCATGGTTGGAACAGGCGTGATGTTTTATGCGGATCGAGTCCTTGAGCGTGTGGGGATGTCAGGCGACAAGCCATATTATGTCTTAGCGTTACAAGCGGTTCTGGCGACGATTACGTGTATCGGAGCGGGATATTTAACGGCTAAGGTCCAAGCTCGTTATTTATTGGCAACCGCTATGTTTCTTCTGGCTGCCGCCATGGCGATATTAGTCACGATGTCCAGTGCGTGGATGGTGATACCTTTTGCAATTATGGGAGGCGTCCATGGCGGCATTATTCGCACGGTGGGCAGCGTCGTGTGGGTCAATTATTATGGCCGTGAGCACCAAGGAGCAGTCGCTGGTGCTGCCTTCAGCGTCGCTGTGGCTGGCTCAGCATTGGGACCGCTACCGCTAGCCATCTCCGAGGACATCTTCGGATCTCTGGGACCTGCAATGATTTTGTTTATGTGCTTGCCCATCATCGCGGGGATTGTCGTGTTATCCGCCGCCCCACCCAAACGAACCACCATGGAATCATCATAGGAGGGCGTTTCGAAAGCTGCAACGCACACCTAGCTCATGAGAAATTGGAGCGCCAGTTCCCCGAAAGCGCAAAACAAAGTACCGCCAACAATCACCACGAGATATAGCATGACCCAACGTGTCTTGGGGCTGCGCTCGCGACGCATATTAGCGTATCGAGCGGGCAGTGGGTTTTCGCCATTCGCAGGCAAAGACGCCTGCGGCATCGTGAACACTTTTTGGCACTCGGGACATGTCGCTTGTTGACCAGCGAGTTGTGGTACGTGCGACAGCAACTGGTTGCAATGTGGGCAACTTATTTGTGTTTCATTCATGCTACGAAGAGTCTCCGGTCCGACGTAATAGCTGAATTTGAGATAGGGGAAAAGGGAGTTCGTGATATTACTTGGAAGAATCAATTGCCTTTGTCACGGCGCGGCGAAATTCCTCACGTGGATTATCAAATCCAGCAGATTGTGACAGCGCCATTCCAATAATTTTGCGTGGTGGGTCGACCCAGACAAATGTTCCTTCGCTACCTGTATGTGAATACGACTCGTCGTCATGTACTTTCCAGCCGAGGCCATAGTAGCTCGTACGTTCTAGGCGTTCCGCTGCTGTGTAAATTTCCTTCGTGACCGGAAACGTCGCTTGTTGAACGCTCCGCCTCGATAGAATACGTACTCCCTGATACTTACCATATCCAAGGAACATCTGGCAAAATTTAGCGTAATCATCTGCCGTCGATACCATTCCGCCGGATGCTCGTACAAACGGCACACGCATACGGGCTTCTCGCTTAAAACGTACCGACCATTGTTCACTATCGTTTTTCGAGGGAACCCCATACACAACTGACATTTCCTCAATTCGTCCTGTCGGTGGGCGGTTACTTGAATCCACCATCCGTAGCGGTTCATAAATATTTGAGACTAGGAACTGCTCCAGCGACTCACCCGACACTTTTTCGATTAGCGCCCCAATAGTGTTATATGCCGCATTATTGTAGCTATAGCTCACGCCTGGTTCTTTGGAGGGAACAATTCCCGCAAGTCGATCGACTTCCGATTGCAGATTCGGTCGTCGCGGGAAATCGTCATTCGGCTCCAGAAGGGGGAAAACAAATAGCGATTTAAAACGCCATCCACTGGTATGCGAAAGCATTTGTTTAATCGTAATTTCACGATGTGCGTCGTTATCAAACGCTGGCAGGTATTGTGATACTCGATCGTCAATCGACAACAATCGACGCTGTTGCAGAATTAATACAGCCGTCGCCACAACTGCCTTAGTATTGGAAGCCATTCGCAGCAAAGTATCAGTTTGCATTTCGGCTTGAGCCGCTTTGTCACGCCAACCCAGCGCTTCGGATAACACGACCTCACCATCGTGGATCACGTGCAAAATAACATTCGGCAGTTTTCCCTTGTCAATTCGACTGCGGTAAACATCGACCGCCTCGCTCAGCAGTTCGTTTCCGGCGACTCGCTCTACAGTCCAATACTGCGAGCATGCCAGAAAAAGCACCGCTGCGTAGTACGTCAGTTTCCGGATGCGTTGTAACGCTCTAATGTTCACTAGCTTCCCCTGCGCCGCTGGGAATGTGAATATTTTCGACCATTTCCTGGACTTCTGGCGGTGGCGGCGGACTCACTGTATTTACCAGAAACGCTGTGGCAAAATTAATCAGCATACCGAGCGTCCCAATTCCTTCTGGCGAAATGCCAAACAAGTACTGTTCCTTAGTGCCACCCAAGAATTGGAAATAGATAATGTATCCCATGGTAAATCCTATTCCACATATCATGCCAGCGATCGCACCTTCGCGACTCATCCGTTTGGCAAAGATTCCCAACAATAGAGTCGGGAAGAAGGACGAAGCAGCTAAGCCAAACGCAAATGCAACGGTCTTGGCAATGAAAGCCGAGGGCGGATTGATGCCAAAATATGAGGCAACAATTAGTGATACGAGAGCGGCAACTCGGGCATAGGCAACCTCTTCCTTGTCCGATAAATCCGGTTTGATGATTTTCTTCATCAGGTCGTGCGAAATTGACGTGGATAGCACTAACAGTAATCCGGCTGCAGTGGATAACGCGGCGGCAATACAACCGGCCATCAGCAAAGCAATCACCCAGGGTGGCAATCCGGCCATATAAGGATTTGCCATCACCATGATGTCATTGCCAAACCACAACTCATTGGGGTTTGACGTAATAACCTCATTGGTTAGCAACCGCTGTTTGTGTTTTCCAACAAGTACGTCGGTGGCAGACCCAGCGACCGGATAGGCTGGGGCTTTACCCGCAAAGACAGTATTGGAGTTTGTATCTGATTTGGCCGGTCCGTAATACTGAATAATGCCATCGTCGTTTTTGTCGACCCACGCCATCTGACCGGTTGATTCGAAGTCCTTAAACCACTTGGGAGCATCGACATAGGTCGTTTCGTGCAGTTTTTCGATCAAATTAACTCGGGAGAAAGCACCAATCGTCGGGGCGGTTAAATAGACGACGGCGATGAAAGCCAATGTCCAGCAGGCCGACTTTCTAACCGCAAGTACATCTTTTACAGTAAAGAACCTTACAATTACGTGGGGAAGACCGGCCGTGCCGCACATCAATGCTGCGGTGATAAAAAACATATCAATTCTGGATATTGAGCCAGACGTGTAATGGCTAAAACCAAGTTCCTCGTTGATCGCATTAAGTTTTTCCAAAAACGGCACATACTCTCCACCCGCGACATAGTCACCTATCAGGCCGAGTTGCGGAATAAAATTGTCTGTGAGTGCAATGGATATGTAAATTGCCGGAATAGTGTAGGCAAAGGCCATCACGCAATATTGGGCGACTTGGGTATATGTAATCCCTTTCATGCCGCCCATGCCTGCATAAAAGAACACAATCGCAGCGCCAATCAAAACTCCAGCCGGAATCCCAATTCCAAACAATTGTGAAAACACCACTCCCACGCCTCGCATTTGCCCCATGATATATGTCATGCAAATGAAGATAGCGCAAACGACTGCAACTCCGCGAGCAAGTTTTGAGTAATAGCGGTCGCCAATAAAGTCGGGGACCGTCGCTTTCCCAAATTTCCTGAGGTAGGGAACCATCAGCACAGTTAACAGGACAAAACCGCCAGTCCAGCCCATTAGGAATCGTGAGCCATCATAACCACCAATGGCCAACGACCCTGCCATCGAGATAAACGTCGCCGCGGACATCCAATCGGCTGCGGTTGCCATGCCGTTCGCTAATGGGGAAACACCACCGCCGGCAGTGTAGTATTCTTTAGTCGAACTTGCGCGCGACTTAAAAGCGATCCCGATGTAGATAGCAAACGAGATCCCAATAAAAATAAAATTCAGTGTGCTCTGTTCCATCGTCAGTTATGCTCTCGCGTTGTGATTGCTGTTCCATCTATTCCATTGAATCAACTGAATCGATGGATTCGTGCTGGGAATCAAGATATCCATATTTAGAATCAAGTCGGTACATCAATACGGCATAGGTAATTAATAGTAAGACAAAGCAAATAATCGACCCTTGTTGCGCCATCCAAAATCCGAAGGGGGCATTACCGACTGGTGGCATATTCAGATCCATCCACTCTCGAAACAAAATGCTACAACCAAGGCTTACCAAGAACCAAATCGCTAATATAGCGAGTGTTAAAACCAAACAGGCCTGGCGATGTTTTAGGGCGTTAGTGGACGACATTGGCGGATTTGCTCAGGTGAAGATAAGTGGAGGGGCACTGCTGTAATCATATAAATCTAAGCTAGTAGAATAAACCGTTTCAGTAGTACAAATCAAGTACGGAAGCAAAAACATGCGGACTCACAATAATTTGTAAGATTTGGTATCTTAACATCCAATATTCTGTCATCATTAACGAATCAAGAATGTTTATCTAATATCCTTCTATCATGCAAAAGTAATCCATGTCTGCAGGTTCTCTATATTGCCCGAAATGTGCAACTCCCGTTGCGCATGGAATTCCAGCATGCCCGTCATGCGGAGTGCCGTTTGTTCAACAAGCGGCAGTACCAGCTGCGGGACCACCGGTCTATCAACAACAACCGGTCTATCAACAGCAACCGGTCTATCAACAGCAACCCGTCTATCAACAGCAACCCGTGTCACATCTGTCCGAAGCCAACACCAAAAAAATGGCAGCCGGACTCTGCGCGATATTACTGGGCGGCCTAGGAGTCCATAAATTCATTTTGGGTTACCATGGTGCCGGATGGGTCTATCTCGGTTTACTCATCGGTGGCGTCATGACATCGTGTATTTTTCCGTTCATCATTCTTTCGGGTCCAGTTATGGGGATAATTTCCTTAATCGAAGGCATCATCTACCTAACTAAAACAGACGAAGAGTTCTATAACATTTATATCTTCAACCGCCGCGAGTGGTTCTGACGCGGGCAGTGCTAAGTTAGTGTCTATCTTTAGGTGCCGCCGAAAACAAGCCAATTTTCAACTCACTAATTCACGAATCACCCGCGCGTCATAAACATCGGTCAATTTTTCATCGCGACCGTTTTTCTCGTGCACTAGTTCTTCATGATTGAGTCCCATCAAGTGCAAGATGGTTGCGTGATAGTCAGACATCTTGGTGCGATTGACGACCGACCGATACCCAAAGTCATCGGTTTCTCCATAGGTTTGACCACCTTGAACCCCACCGCCGGCCAGCCACACACTAAATCCATAAGGATGATGGTCACGTCCTTCGGACCCCATCGCTACTTTACCACCTCGCAGCTCTGCGCCTGGAGTGCGTCCAAATTCACCGCCCCACAGCACCAAGGTTGAATCTAGCAACCCGCGTTGCTCCAAGTCTTGTAACAACGCGGCAATCGGTCCGTCGGTGCGCTGGCAACAGGAACTCGTGTTCTTCACATTGTCAGAGTGTGTATCCCACGGTTGGCCACTCATCAGGATTTGCACAAACCGCACGCCGCGTTCCACCAAACGCCGTGCCATCAAACAGCGTTTTCCGTAAGACAAAGTTACCTTGTCCTCCAGCCCATACGCCTTTTGAGTAACTGCTGTTTCCTGCGAGATATCCATCGCATCGGTGGCGGCTAATTGCATACGAGCGGCCAATTCCAGGTTAGAAATGCGCGCATCCAATTCCAGCTCGTGCGGATGATTTGCCTTGTGACGTGCATTAATGGATCGCAATAAATCCATCTTAGCGTGACGCACTTCTTCGATTTGAATACGTTTTGGCTTCAAGTTTAAAACCGGCGTGCCCTCACTGCGAAATGGAGTGCCTTGATAAACCGGGGGCAACCAACCGTTGGACCAATTCCGCACCCCATCCACCGACTGTCCAGCCGGATCCGGCAATACAATATAAGCCGGCAGGTTTTGGTTAACGGTGCCCAATCCATAAGCAGACCACGCTCCAAGCGTCGGCCGCCCTGGTGTAATTAGTCCGGTTTGAGCCATCCAAATTGCCTGCTCGTGATTTCGATGCTCTGTAAACATAGAGCGAATTACTGCGATTTTGTCGGCGTGCTTAGCAATGTTGGGCAGTTGGTCAGAAAATTCGACACCACTCTCGCCATATTTGCGAAACTCAAACGGTGTTCCTAATAAATATTTCGTGCGATTCTCATCGTCAACCACACTGTCTGGCGGCGTTTTGCCATGGTATTGGTTCAACATTGGTTTTGGATCCAATAAATCGACCTGGCTAGGCCCGCCATGCATAAACAACTGAATAACCGCTGTCGCGCGAGGTTTACCTCCCGGCGGACGCTGGGTTAAGTCGTGAATTCCTTTCGACGCAACGGCATCCTCCCGCAGTAGCGTAGACAAGGCTAGACCACCGAATCCGGCACCAAGTCTCTGCAAGATCTGGCGACGGGATGAGATGGTCTGATATTGATTTGAAGTTTGATTCATTACATTCTCATATTCTTTAAGAGCCAACCCATAAATCGGTCAATCAATATACGCAAATTCATTGCTCGACAACAACACGTGGCAAAGATCCACTAGTGCCAAACGACTTGCCTGTTTCAGTTCCTGTTCAGTTGCTTTGTTCTGCTCATCCTGCTCACCCCTCAAATAGATGTCCGACTGACGCAGGATAAATTCTGCCAATCCCTGAAGCTGTTCGGCATCCGCTCGTCGTCCCGTCACGGCCATGAAGGCATACCCAATCGGATCTTGAGGCGATTCTAGCAGAACGCGATCCGCAAACGCCTCTGCGGCATTGACGACCAAGTCGCTATTAAGTAGTGACAGGGCTTGCAGCGGTACGGTTGATTGATTACGGCGAGTACAATTTGTTTCGATATCCGGCTGGTCAAAGAGCTGCAGGATTGAAACTGGTGCCGAGCGTTTATTGCGTAAATAGATTGACCGTTTTTGTGGTAACTTGCCATCGTTCACCACAACCTCGCCATCAGGGCGGCGGACAATGGCCGTTGGCGGACCATACATATCACTACGCAAGGCCCCGGCAACATGCAAAATACAATCACGCAGTGGTTCAGCTTCCATCCGCCTTAGATTTTGACGCCACAACAACCGATTGTCGGGGTCAACCGATTTAGCCGTTTCCGCGTGGCTCGCGGTGACAGCAGAGGATTGTTGATAGGCTTGGGACGACAAAATCAAACGATGTAAATGCTTCACACTCCATTGATTCGATTCCAACTCTACCGCCAACCAATCCAACAACTGTTGATTTTGCGGTTCTTCCCCAGCCCAGCCAAAATCCTCAACCGTGGAGACTAAGCCTTCACCAAAATGGTGCAGCCACACTCGATTTGCCATTACTCGAGAAGTTAACGGATGGCGGCTTTGAGTCAACCAATTGGCAAATGCTGTGCGTCGCAACGACGTTGGCGCTTTGCCCTCAACAGCTTCCCATACGAACGGTTCATCCGCTTGAATCATCTCTGGCACCCCTGGTCGTACAACAGCACCTGGAGTTTGCGCGTCACCGCGGCGGAGAAAGGGGGTATAGGGTTCACCGGCAACATCATATGCGGCATAGACATAGTCAAAATGTTGGCGCCGCTGCTCCACTACCGTTTGTTTTTTGGTATTATCACCGACCGCTTGTCTATACACGGGATAATCCGCCAGTAACGCTGCTTCAAGTTCTTTCGCAGCGGGGCGTAACAGCTGACCAAATTTCTGAACTAAGTACTTTTGAACAACCGTTCGTTTATCCACTGCAGTTTTTACGGCCGCAGATACATCGGCATGAAGAACTTCGGGCAATGCACTCAGGCGTTTCATAAACAATTCTTCAACCTTCGTTTCACGCAGAGTCGCTAATTCGTTTTTCAACGCGGCCAACTCTGCGTCTACCTGCTTATTATGAAGCGCCGCTGCGTCGATTTGCCTCTTGGAAGCAACAGGTCGTTTACGGTCACGAAATGGAATCCAAGCGTCCGGATTGTAGACGCTCATCAAGACCGCCTGCAGCTGATAGTAGTTCTTTTGCGTCAGCGGGTCGAATTTATGATCGTGGCACTTGGCACACTTCACTGTAATCCCCATCAAGCCGCTGGTCAAAA
>DTSG01000074.1 GCA_012965455.1 Planctomycetaceae bacterium
GATTCTCGACCGAGAAGGATTACAGGATGTGAAAGTCACCGAGACTGGTGGGTTTCTCACGGACCATTATGACCCGAGGAGTAAAACCCTAGCTCTTTCAGCGGAAAACTACCGAGGCACGTCCGTCGTGCACATTGGTATTGCTGCTCATGAAGCTGGCCATGCCATTCAAGATGCTCAAAATTATGGCCCCTTGAAACTACGTTCGGCGATTGTTCCTCTGGCCACGTTAGGTAGTAGTCTCGGCTATGGCATCATCATCGTTGGGATGCTGCTGATGTGGCTTGCCGCCGGTAGCAATATCGGTTCGATCGTGATGTTAGCAGGTTGTGCGTTGTTTGGGTTGGTGTTGGTATTCCAATTAGTGACGTTACCGGTAGAGTTTGATGCGACTGCCCGTGCTAAACGAATTGTGGTGGAAGCAGGGATTGTCTACCCCGAGGAACGAGTCGGGATGGATAAGGTGCTCGACGCTGCAGCCATGACGTATGTGGCGGCTGTTGTGACGACCCTCATTACCTTGGCCTACTACGTCTTCCGAGCGGTATCGGGCATGCGGGACTAAGCACGCGCCCTCAGAGGCTATCAACGAGTACCTGATTTGTGTTGTGGTGTATTTTATTATTCAAAGCGAGAATTTATGAGACCTATGCGTTTTCTTCTAATAACTGTTTTGTCGGCAAGTGTTTTCAGTGGGATTGTCAAGGACATTGTTGCTCAAGTCACTGCACCCAATGTAATTGTGATTATTACGGATGATCAAGGATATGGCGACATTGCGATCCATGGCAATCAGATGATTCAGACGCCAAATATGGATAAACTGTATGCAGAAAGTGTACGCTTAACCAATTACCATGTGGATCCAACTTGTTCACCCACTCGCAGCGCCTTGATGTCTGGCAGGTATTCTACTCGCACGGGCGTTTGGCATACGATCAATGGCCGTAGTCTGATGTCGACCGCGGAATATACGATGGCGGAAGTCTTTCGTGATAACGGTTACAAAACGGCAATGTTTGGTAAATGGCACTTGGGTGACAATTACCCCTGTCGCCCTCAAGATCAGGGATTTGAGCATACGTTTATCCACGGTGGTGGTGGCGTTGGTCAAGGACCGGACTATTGGGACAATGATTATTTTGATGATATCTATTGGCGCAACGGTGTCCCGGAAAAGCAAAAGGGATATTGTACAGACGTGTGGTTTGAAGATGCTTTGAATTTTATTAAACGCAATCGCAATAAACCATTTTTCGCTTATATTTCAACCAATGCCCCACATGGTCCTTTCCTTGTCGATGAAAAATACTCGCAGCCCTATAAAGACAAAGGCGTAGGAAACGGCCAGGCCGAATTCTACGGGATGATCGAAAATATTGACGAGAATTTGGGACGGTTAGTCACCAAACTTGATGAATGGAAATTAGCTCAAAATACGATTTTAATTTTTACAACGGACAATGGTAGCGCGATGGGGCATCGAGTGATTAAGGGTGCTCAGTGGAAGGGCTTCAATGCGGGCATGCGAGACGGCAAGGGGTCGGAGTATGACGGCGGCCATCGTGTCCCGTTTTATATTCGCTATCCCGCGGGCAAATTGGGTGGCGGACGTGATGTACAGCAATTGTCAGCGCACATTGATATATTACCGACTTTAACTGAACTATGTTCGTTGAATGATAAATCTGCTGCGTCGCGTGATGGGATTAGTATGAAAGCCCCTCTTTATGGCGACAATACAGCGGTAAAAGATCGAACTGTTTTGGTCCATTCACAACGCATCGAGAATCCAAAGAAACTTCGCAAATGTGCGGTGATGACTCAGCGGTGGAGATTGGTTAACGGTAAAGAACTGTTTGATATGGATGCAGATGCTGGACAAAAACAAAACGTAGCCAATGAATACCCTGATGTGGTTAACAAACTAACAGCAGAATATGACCAATGGTGGAATAGTTTAAAACCTGTATTTAGTCAGTTTGTGCGAATCGCAGTTGGCAGCGGCGAACAACCTGAATCGTTGTTACATTCACATGATTGGCATGCTGCCGGCGGCATGACACCGTGGCACCAAAATCATGTTCGTAGCGGAGCGATGGGGAATGGTTTTTGGGCAATTGACGTGGCTAATGCCGGAATGTATGAAATCGAACTTCGACGATGGCCAAAACATATTAACAAACCATTGGATGCTGTTAGTGCTGCGATTCACGTAGGTAGTCGCAAGGAAACGGCGGTCTTGGATAAAGAACTACCTACATCGATCACATTCAAACTGGAGCTACCCAAGGGGCCTACCAAGTTGCAGACGTATATGACGTTGCCCAATGGAAAAGTGCGGGGTAGTTATTTTGTGTATATTCGGCGAGTGGCTACCACAAAGTAATGTGTCGTAAATAAATTTGGGACCAGAAAGATTTCGTGTTTAAACGAACAGTTCCTTAACGGGTGTGCCTTGGTCAGTGGTGGGAACGGGGCGGTCACCAGCGTAAATTAGTTTTCGCGGATTGGTTCCCATCGACCAATGAATTGTAGCGTGCAAGTCGGCAACGGAAATGGGCCGGTCGACAATCTTCATCCCCAGTTCATCGGTTGTCCCGACGGTAATTCCGTTGTTTAAACCACCACCAGCGAGGGCGACGCTGAAACATTTGCTATGATGCCCTCGTCCACCACCGGCGTCGAAACCCGCGGGGCGACCAAACTCAGAGGCAACGACGATCAAGGTTTTATCAAGAAACTTTTTTTGCTCGAGATCTGTTACCAGCGTTGCTAAGGCGTGATCGAGTTCTTGAATTAAAATATGTTGGTTGAGTTGTCCTTCGTCGTGAGTATCCCAACCGGTCCCATTCACGAAATTCAAGTTATGCGACACTTCAATAAACCGCACTCCTCGTTGGATTAGTCGTCGTGACAGCAGACAGCGTTGGCCAAATTCACCACCATAAGCGTTCCGTAAAACAGCAGGTTCTTTGTCCAATTCAAAAGCGCTCATGAATTGCGGGCCGGCCAACTTTAAGGCTTGAGAGATCGTCTCATCATATTGTGCAATTGCTTGAGAAGTATCGCGGGCAAGAAAATCACGTCGGACTTGAGCAAGTAAGGCTTCCCGCCGTCGTTGGCGTTGGTCGTTTACATCCGGGCTCCGGTGCAATCCAGCCGGACCTTCGGCGGTTTCCGTGAGATACATAAATCCAGCCTTGGATCCGAGAAAACCTGGGCCTCGTGTTACGTTAGGGTATCCGATGAGAACGTAGGGTGGTGCTTTTTCTGAGGCCGCTGCTCGATGATAGGATACCGCAGATCCGATCGATGGGTAGGTAATTGTGCCGGTCGTTTTGCGTCCGGTGTGCATCACATTTGTCGCCGCCGCATGCTCGTCAATGATTTCGTGGTGGACCGTGCGGAGAATGTTAAACCGATCGAGAATGTTGGCGCATCTAGGTAGATGTTCACACAATTGCGTTCCGGCTATGGCTGTATCGATTGGAGAATAGTAGGATCCGGCAGTGCGATTTTTGGCATCTCCGAGGCGTTTAGGGTCCCACGTGTCGATTTGGCATGATCCGCCCCCGAGCCACACCATAATGACGTGTTCGACTTTTCCGGCGGGGAAGGTCCACGGCATATGTTCAAGATCTTCTTCACTGCAGAGGCGATTGGTCGCCAGTGCAGCAGTCGGTAGGGCGATTGAATTTGCGATAAATTGACGTCGTGTAACAGGTTTCACAATATTTCCTTTGCAGGTTCACCGCTGCAGTGCTTAACGGATGTAAATAAACTCAGGCGAGTTAAACAGTACCCACACCATATCTTCCATACGCTCACGCCATGCCGTGTTCAATTGTGGTGTGGGTGATTCACCTCGATAAACAGCTTTGCGCAATACAAGCTTAATTTCATTAGCCTGCATGCTGTTGTGATTGGACCACGACACTAGGCCGCGGGGTAATTGATATTTTAGGTTCGCTGCCAATGCGAGTTCTGCTGGCGATACGCTGACCCGTCGGTCCGAAAATCCGTCACGCATTAACTCAACAAACATTTTCAGTTCCGCCTTATCAGGCGTGCGTCCGAGGATACGTAAATAGGTTTGTTCAACGAGCGTGGTCGGGTCCTCAGCGTGTAAGGCGAGTTTTGTGAAGGCACTGGTTAGTCCTAACCGCACATTGTCTCGCAAGAGCAAGCCATTATTGAGGATTGCGGCTTGTAAAACATTAACTTCTTGTTCTCGTTCATTGGTAGGATTTTGCCGTGCGCCGTTCCATCCAAAAACGGTCATGGCAGAAGTGAATGGTTGAGCAAAAGGTAAGGACAAACTGGGGCGATCGCGTTCGTTTCCCAATGATGCAAATTGCCAAGCACGCTGCGGAATGCCCAGATTGAGAGAAACTGTATAATCTCGTGCTCCATCAATATCAATATTCATGGGACCGGCATCAAACGGTCGACCGCTGGCTACGAAGATCGAGTCAATAATTTGTTCAGCGGTCATGCGTCGCGTGGCGGGCCCAGGAAATAGAAATGTTCCACTAGCGGGTAAATCAATGGCTTGTCGTTGATACGTATGCGAGGTAAAGATCAAGTTGGCAATGTGCTTCAGGTTATAGTTATTGGCGATAAGTTCGCGAGCTAAGAATTCCAGTAGTTGTGGATGAGAGATATCGGCATGTTCCCAATCTTCAACAGGTTCGACTAAGCCATAGCCCATCGTCCGTTTCCAGAGTCGGTTAACGATGACTTGCGCAAATCGCATGTTGCCCGGGCCGGTCACTTTTTCAGCAAGCTGGGCTCGAGTATCTGTGCCACTGCGTATTAGCTCTGCCGGAAGTCCGACTTCGCCCAGTTCAGCAAATGGCCAGACGGGTGTGACGGCAGCGCCTGGCTTGAGCGTTATTGGGATATTGGGCACCGGTCCACCAGTGGTGCTGATCGGAACTGTGCTTGATTTAGGAACGGTTTCATTTCCACGTTTTAGCATGGCGGCAACCGAGAACAAATCCTGCTGAGTTAAATCGT
>DTSG01000075.1 GCA_012965455.1 Planctomycetaceae bacterium
CAACACAACATTACGGCTTACCACGACAGTCAACTCGCCGCACAGCTCGCTCAGTTAACTATCAACAGGCAATCACTTCCCGTAGAACTATATGAACCGGTCGCTAAACTGCTGCAATCGCCAAATCCAACATGAGTAAATCGCCCAAAACTAAAAAGCCAAGTTACCATTCCTATCCAATAACAGCACCACGGTTCTGGCATGGGATGCGTTTTGGTGACTACGTTAAACTACTCGCAAAGAATCGATTTGCGGTGCATCCATCGCGTTGGTTTCCGGCGTTTACGATTTCATATTTTTCGGTTTTCAATAGCTGCATGGCGCAGCTGCAAAACATCTTCTATCGTTCCAAGATCAATGCCCACGAACTGATTGAACCGCCAATTTTTATCGTGGGGCACTGGAGAAGCGGGACGACGTTTCTGCATGATCTAATCTCGCTGGACCAGCAGTTTACATTCCCGAGTACCTTGCAATGTTTTTTGCCAAATCAATGTTTGATCACCGGTCGTTTCTTTTTGAAATTTGATAAATATCTGATCCCCGACAAACGCCCACAAGACAATGTCGCCACAAGTTTTGCCAAGCCTCAGGAGGACGAATTTGCTATCTTCAATATGGGCCAGCACTCGCCCTATTTGCGTATGGCTTTCCCAAACGGACCACTGGTCGATGATGATTATCTTACGCTCGAAAACCTCTCCGCTGACGAGGTTGCAGCATGGCAAGACAACCTGCGATATTTCGTCAAATTGGTCAGCTATCAGTCTCCGGGCAAGCCAGTCGTACTTAAGTCACCGCCACATTTAGGAAGAATCAAATACCTCGCCGATGCTTTCCCAGGAGCAAGATTTATCCACATCACGCGCAGCCCCTATAGCCTCTTTCCCTCCACTGTCCGCCTCTGGCAGTCGCTCGATTACATTCAAGGCTTTAATAAACCTCGTTACGATTTATCATGGCTACATGAATACATCGCGAACACTATGGAAACGCTCTACCAGGGATTTGAACGTCAACGATTAGAGGTCGAGCAGGATTCCATTATCGACGTTCGCTATGAGGATCTCGTACAGGACCCCGAACAATTGATCCGAACTATTTATGGCGAACTACAACTCGGAGATTTTCAGTCGCGGATTGGTAAACCCTTAGCAGAGTATCTAGAAACTCAAAAAGACTACAAAACCAACAAACACCAGCTCGATGACGATATCCATACGCTAATTACCGAGCGATGCTTGCCACTTTTGGAAAAATACGGTTACCAACAAGAGTAAACTCTGCCACTAGTACCAATTCCTAGTAATTGGTAGCCTCTATTCTGATATTGCGAAAACGCTGCGTATTACGTACTCTTGCACCTCAATTTCGCCCAAAACCAAACAGTTCTTACTTCTATAGTAGTATGCGCGGTTGTGGGGCTCCAGGTAATCGTTGACGTGGTATAGAAATAATGCAACGGATTCGTTGGCAAGACTTAATTATCCCAGTAGGCATCATTGCCGCCATATTGGTGCTGCTCATTCCAGTACCCACTTGGCTGCTTGACATCTTTCTGGCGTGTAATATCACGTTTGCCGTCATCATCCTGCTAACCACGTTGAATATTAGAACTTCACTTGAACTAAGTGTGTTTCCAGCAATCCTGCTGTCAGCCACCCTCGGTAGGCTCGTTCTCAATGTCGCTTCGACACGATTAATTCTAACGGGCGGCGCGACTGAAGGGACGCAAGCGGCGGGGAGCGTGATCAGTGCGTTTGGCGAATTTGTAGCCGGCAATGATTTGATCGTGGGAATGGTCATATTTACGATTTTGATTGTTATACAATTTGTTGTCCTAACCAAAGGTGCCACTCGAGTCAGTGAAGTGGCCGCACGTTTTACTCTAGACGGCATGCTAGGGCGACAACAAGCGATCGATTCAGACCTAAATGCCGGACTCATTACTGCAAAACAAGCTCAGCAACAACGTCGCGACCTGACTGCCCAATCCGATTTCTACGGAGCGATGGACGGGGCCAGCAAATTCGTTCGGGGAGATGCTATCGCAGCCATTATTATTACGGGCATCAACATCGTTGTCGGTCTCGCATACGGGGTATTCAAAGCGGGTATGCCGATCAATGAAGCGGCCGAAGTTTTTACCTACTTGACGATCGGCGACGGTTTAGTGAGCCAAGTTCCGGCACTATTAATTTCATTGGCTACTGCAATTCTGGTCACTCGTACCAGCCAAACCGACAAGCTCTCACATCAACTGTTGAGCCAGTTATTTAACCAACCACAAGTCCTTGTCATTGCCGCTGCGTTTTTGGCGATTTTGACGCTTACGAGTTTGCCAAAACTACCGTTACTTTCCATGGCCGCTGCCTGCCTAGGAATTGCTTATGTGCTGTCTCGCAAATCAGCGGAAGACAATACGGATTCTAATGACGGTCAGCCCAAGCAGAACTCAGCTTCCAGTGAACCGGCGGATATTAGCCAATTACTTAAAGTCGAACCCGTTTTGCTCAGCTTAGGTGTGCGACTATTACCGCTAGCACAACGCAGCGGCAACGACGGAATTCTACAACGCATCCATCAGTTGCGGCAACAATTCGCTGTCCAACTGGGCATGGTTCTGCCGGAAATTCGCATTCGAGACAATCTCAGTTTGGCCGCCAACCAATATGAAATCAGCATACACGGCCATTCAATCGCGCGAGGCAAGCTTGCAGTGAATCGATTGTTGATTGTTACCAAGGATGAAAACGCCGAGCGGGATTTGAGCGAGGATTTTCCGGCGAGTGTCCAAGTTGAATCAACTGAGCACGGCAGCAATGCCCGCTGGATCGCAACGTCGAACAAGCAGCAGGCCTTGAACATGGGGTATCATCCCATCACGCCGACCGACGTTCTCGGAATTCATTTAGACGATATATTGCAGCAACATGCCGCCGATTTACTCGACCATGAGGCAACAACCCAACTAGTCAACCAATTACATGCACACACACCGCAGATTGTCGATGAAGTCATCCCCAATCTAATTAGCATGGCACTGTTGCAACAAATCTTGCAGCAGTTGCTCACGCAAAACGTATCGATTCGTTCATTGTCGACTATTTTCGAAACGATTGCTCGCCATGCCCCACACGAATCCCACCCAATTATATTGACCGAACGTATCCGTGCTCGACTCGGACGTACAATATGCCAATCGTTTTCCGGTTTCGAATCCGCCTCGTTTATTTCAGTCTGCCCCCAAACCGAGCTATTTATTGAACGCGCTATGCGATTTACGCATACTGATTTAGATGTGGATGTGTCGGCAACCTTTAGCCACCAGTTATGTCGTCAAATAAGACGAGCGGAACGGCGAGATCCACAAATAGTGGCAGTTGTCGTAAACCCATCAATTCGTGCTGCTGCTCAGCAACTAGCAGGCCAGCACGGACTACGTATTCCCATAATAACAACCGCAGAAATTCCAAGTGACCTAAAAATGCACGCAGGTCCGGAATTATCAATCACTTCACACATGCCGCAGCCTGTACCACTACAGGAACAACTTGTCTCCTAGACGCTAATTATACCGGTATACCGAAAACCAATGACTGTCCAAACCTTCAAAGCACGATCGATTCAAGAAGCCCTGCAAATGGTGCGCGAATCACTTGGACCGGAGGCGACGATTCTTGAAACTCGAACCGTCTTCGCGGGTCTGCTACCCTGGTTTAGACGTCCATCACACGTCATTGTGACGGCATCTTGCGAGGTGAAGATTCCGTCACGCTTGCCTCCAACGACGAGCAAATTGAATATTTCCTCGCCAGCGGAAACGGTGGATCGATTAAGCGTAATTGCCAGACCTCCGTCGAAGATAGACTCGCGGCCAATTGATGTAGCTGCCTCCTCAGTTGTCGCTACCTCGTATGTCGAACAACTTTATCAACTCGAACAA
Source organism: Planctomycetaceae bacterium (assembly GCA_012965455.1). Lineage (GTDB taxonomy): Bacteria > Planctomycetota > Planctomycetia > Pirellulales > Pirellulaceae > UBA721. The sequence continues at coordinate 3,947 of DTSG01000075.1, forward strand.
CAAACACACCCCAGTGATCACTCCTCTGGAGAAACACCATCGACACGTATAACGCCGCGCTGTGACACCGCAGCTGGCAAAGATTTCAGCCGCGGAAACAATGCTGTGATCATCGACAGCCTGCAACAAGCCGGATTAAGTGCAACGGCCATCGATGAGCTAATGCAACTGGCATTGAATAATAATCCACTTGCGACCGGCGAAATGCTCAAGCAGGAAATCAACCAGGCATTGTCTCGCCTCATCGAAACAACGGCGGTTTTATCTGGATCTGGATTACAGTCGTTGGACAAAACCAAAACGGACCGGATTTTGTTTTACGGACTCAGCGGAGTCGGAAAATCCACAACCATTGCCAAGCTTGCGACTCAATTACAATTGCGACAGGACCGGACGGTTGCCGTAATCGATTTGTCGACCATGTTGGCCAGTGAAGCGACAAAACAGAACTGGCTGCGAGCCCATCTGCAACAACTTGGAATTGACTGTATCAGTTGTACAGATCAAGAGTCATTGAAACACGCATTACTGCAGTTTCAGAATAAAGATTATGTGCTGTTTGATACACCTGGGATTTGCATCAAGAGCAAAGCGCGGCACAACTGGTTCGAGAAAATGCTGCCGCTAATCAAGCCGCAGCGGAGTCACCTAGTTTGCGCCACAACCTGCCACGCGCACCACATGCAAGACCTACTTGCAGCGCCGATACCAATTCACCCTACGTCTTTTGTATTAACCAAGCTTGATGAAACACGAACCGTTGGCCACCTCTGTACATTGTTACAAGATACAGACTTACCAATCAGCTTACTCACGACCGGCCCAGAACTTACCGACAACTTTGAAGACGTCAATCCAGATCTATTAGCCCAGTTCATTACAAAACTGACACCCACTGAACCTGCCCGACGGGCGGCCGCAGATAGTAACAGCATGGACTTAAATGTGTCCGAACCACAACACCATAACGCAGGGCGGATGCCGGTTACAGCCCATACTCAGTAGACACTTATCCATTATTATTTTTTCATATTTAATCTCGGAAATTATTCCCTTATAGCAGACCAACTT
>DTSG01000076.1 GCA_012965455.1 Planctomycetaceae bacterium
AACGTTCGCGGCCATATCTAGTCGTTTAGCTAATTCATCAACTTCGTTGGCGTTGTCCGCGGGCAAAATGACCAATAGTTTAAGCGGCCCGCCCGCCAGTGGTTTGTACCAGTGAATGGTTGACTGCGGTGATTCTTTACTGGGTTGAATACCGTCCACTTCTTGGCCAATAGAGGTTGCTGCAGCGCAACACACCACGCTGACGTATAGGAGCGTGCGTATAAAGGCATTAATAGGGGTAAAAGTCATCGCTTACGTGGTTTTGAGGGGTATTCTTTATATATAAAGGAGCGGCGATAGCGGTTCGGAACAATTGCTAAGAATACTCGTTCGACATAGCAAAGTCATTTAAGGACTTGAGTCGCTTATTTCATTAATTATGCTGAGACGAATACCAGCCTATTATATTCTACTTCGGGAATCATCACGTTATGAATCACATCAAAAAATGTGTCTATACCCTAATTGTGTTCCTTGTTTTTGTTAATTATTCCAACGCAGAACAAGTAAAGCTCGTTTCGGGAATCAATCTTACGCCAGATGGCGGAAGAGTTGTATTTTCATGGCGAGGCGATGTGTGGAGTGGTCCGACGAGCGGCGGTCGTATTACTCGCTTAACCGCGCATGCTGCTACCGAGGGTTATCCATGTGTTTCGAGTGACGGTAAGGCGATTGCCTTCACGAGTAATCGAACTGGATCTGAGCAAACATACAGAATGCCCATTGATGGTGGACAGCCAACGCAATTGACCTTTCACAGCGAAGGTACACGACCGATTGGATTTACCGGCGACAATCAAACGTTGTTCGTGACTGGACGCCGCGATCATTGGTTCAGATGGGATACGAGATATTTTACAATTTCAGCAACCACTGCTCAAAGTGGCGAGAACCTATTGTTCGACGCATACGGCGCGATGGCAGCATTATCGCCTGACGGAAAATCTGTTCTCTTTACAAGAGAAGGGATGACATGGTCCAGAAAGGGATACACCGGTAGCAAAGCGTCTCAGATTTGGTTGAAGCATATCGGCTCACCAGGGTACGAACGGCTCGTCGGCGACGATTTAGACGATTGTCGGTATCCGGTGTGGGCACCAGATGGTGAGTCTTTCTATTATGCGTCGGAGGCGGACGGAACCCGAAACATTTGGACCTACCGTCTTAAATCACAAAAACGAAAACAGCTTACAAACTTTGAGGATGATGGAGTCGTCGCACCAGCGCTCTCGGCTGACGGGCGGACCATGGTATTTCGTCGGTTGTTTGAGCTATACCGATTTGATCCTACAAAAAACAAATCACCCAAGATCGTCGAACTCGAGTATGAGGGCGACCTATATCTACAAGACAAAATCGAACGCAATTTGACCAAAGCAACGCAGATCGCTTACAGCTCAAGTGGAAAAGTGATGGCATTCATTGCCGGTGGCGATATCTGGGTTATGGATACGTTGCTCAAGGAGCCAGTTCAGATAACCAATACTCCCGCCTGGGAAACGGATTTAGTGTTTACCAAGGATGGCAAGTCTCTGTATTACATAGGTCAGATCGACGGTCAAGTGGACGTCCTCCGCGCTCAACGTGGAGATGCCAAGCAACCTTGGTGGCGAAATGACACTTTCGAAATCAACAAGGTGACGGATGATGATATGGTGGAAGAGTCGTTATCGATAAGCCCTCAGGGCACATATCTTACCTACTCGCGTTCGCGAGATGGTTTATGGATATTGGCATTAAAGCAAGAAGATGCCAAACCTAAAAAGATAGTAAGCACGTGGAGTGGGGTCAGCTATGACTGGGCGCCCGACGACCATTGGTTGGTCTATTCGGCGGCTGATGATAACTTTAACTATGACGTGTTTGTGTTGAACGTTGATGAACCAGAAAACGTGACGAATATTTCCCGTCATCCGGACAATGAAATGTCGCCAGTTTGGTCAAAAGACGGTAAGACGATTGCGTTTATCGGACGCCGAATTGATGACGAAGTGGATATCTATTATGTTCCGCTTGTTGATTCATTGCATGAACAGACCAAACGAGATGTCACACTACAACGCGCTTTGAAATCAAATGCAGAGAGCGTTGACGACGAGAAGAAAGACGATACTACTGCTGACGAAAAGTCGCCTGATTCTAAAAAGCCCGACGACCCGAAGGCCGTCAAACCGAAAGTGCTGTCGTTAGACCTAATGAATATTCAGCGGCGACTGCGCCGAGTTTCAATTCCGAACGTGAGCGAAAGCGGGCTTATTTGGTCGCCGGATTCAAAGACCTTGATGTTTAGCGCAAAAATCGATGGCAAGGAAGGTATTTTTTCGATTAGCCCTTACAACAGCATTACTCCGAAGTTGGTATTGCCAGTAAAGGCAACGATTGTCGATTGGCGGCTCTCTGGAAATCGATTGTATTGGCTCAAGAGCGGGGTTCCCGGGTGGGGTGGCGCGAGCGGCAGCGGGGGAGAATCCTATGTGTTTCGCGCACGTCAAACGTATCTTGCGAGCGAGTACAAGCGCCAAGTCTTTTTGGAAGGCTGGCGCGCGATGCGCGATAACTATTATGACGAGAATTTTAATAACCGAAATTGGGATGAAATTCGCCGTAAATACGAAGACACGGCGTCGGCCAGCAAGTCTAACGCAAACTTCGCTCGTGTGATGTCGCTGATGCTTGGGGAACTTAACGGCTCCCATCTTGGTTTTCAAGGGAAATCCGATGCGACACCGTCACTATCGATCGATGACGTAACAGCACACCTAGGCGTGTTGTATGACACGAGCCACAAGGGGCCCGGATGGAAAGTGCGTGAGGTCATCAAAAACAGCCCTGGTGCTCGGGCGAAAAGTCAATTGCTCGTAGGCGATGTGATATTGACCATCGACGGTATCGAAGTTGATCCTGATATTGACGAGAGCCGTGTCATGAATGGCAAGTTATCGGAGGATATCGTTTTGAGCGTCAAGCGAGCGGATGAGACGGTTTCCGTTTCAATTCGGGCCACAACCTATGCGGCGATTCGCAGTTTGCTGTATGAACGCTGGTTGGACCAGAATCGAGCCAGAGTGGCGGAGTTGTCCGATGAAAAATTGGCCTACCTGCATATCCGTGCGATGAACATGTCAAGTTTCCATCGATTTGAACGCGAGTTGTTTGAAGTGGCTGCGGGAAAAGATGGCATTGTAATTGATGTACGCGAGAACGGTGGCGGATTCACAACCGATCATCTCCTGACGATTCTCAATCAACCACGCCACGCAGTTACTAAGCCTCGAGGTGGTGGTGAGGGATACCCGCAGGACCGGATGGTTTACGCATCCTGGAACAAACCGATTATCGTATTGTGCAATCAGAACAGTCACAGCAACGCGGAAATTTTTAGCCATGCCATTAAAGGGCTGGGGCGGGGAAAGGTTGTGGGCGTACCAACTTCCGGAAGTGTGATTAGCACCGGTAGTAAGTCGATCATGGACGCGGGTAGCATTCGAATTCCGTTTCGTGGCTGGTATGTGCTTGAAACGGGGGAAGACATGGAGTTAAACGGTGCTCGCCCCCACGTGATTATCTGGCCGCGACCAGGTGAAATGCCCGCTGGAGTTGATAAACAGTTGGACAAGGCTGTTGAGTTGCTGATTGAAGATGTGACAGTATATCAAGCAAAACCTAAAGCAACGCTCATTAAGGCAGCGGAGCGCAAAAGGTAGGCTGAGGCTATTCGCGGTTGTCGACGACCTTATTGGTGTATCCTACGATCGTGTTGCTTTCTAGTACGAGGTTGCCGACGTCCTTTTGGATCTTAATAGCAATGCGATTCAGTGGCTCGCGTTTCTCAATAATCGAGTTGTTACGGACTTGGGTATCTCGAGTTCGACCTTCTATCAATATCCCAATTCCATCGGCAGCACCACTGTTGATAATCTTGTTTTCCTCGATGACATTACGGTTTGCCCAGAAGTCTTTGCCACGTGAGTCGTCGCGGAATAGGATGCCTACTTTGCCACTGTCCACAACAGTGTTGAATCGCATCACGTTGTCCGTGTCACAGTGACCGATTGAAATGCCAAAGTTGCGATTGCGTTGGATGTTGTTGTGTTCGGCAAGCCCATAACGCACCCCCCAGCACCAGAAAATGCCAATTCCATTATCGTGCAATTTGTTGTTGCGGATTAAGGGACGCTGCGAGCCAGACCCTGGATGTACACCTAAATCATGGTTGCCGTGACTGTAGCAGTTCTCAACTATTACGTCATGACAAATCTGGAAGCTAATTCCATCACCATTGTAATTGCGAGTTGTTACGTTGTTGATGGTATATCTATTGCAGTCCTGTAGAAAAATACAGCCGCCGTAGTTGCCATTCATATTGACGTTGTTCTCGCGATTTCCGTCGAGCACAAGGTCTTCGATCCGCACATCGGCTGTCCGCTCACTAGCGAAAAGCGGGAATACCGATGTGGCTGTGGGTTTACCCTTGAGCCAAACGTTTTTTCGCAGACCATCATTGAGTTTAAAGCGATTTCCACTGCGGGCAACGAGTGTTCGCTTAATTGTGTCGAGGCCGTCGTGGTTGGGGTTACGAACTTGTATGAAGACCGCATCACCGACTTGGAAACTTTTCGCGTCTTTGAGCGTGATTTCTTGGTCATACCAGTCGGAGTCTTCGGAAATGTCGGTGCTGACGGAAGGTCCTTTGGTAATCAACGTCTCGTTGCCGCTGCCTTTGATTCGTATGCGCGAGGGCAAAAATACGGAATTACGCAGGGTGAACTTACCTGGCATAATTTGCACCGTTCCGCCACCCAGACGCTTTACGTAATCTACCGCAGCTTGCAGCGCTCGGTCCGAATCACCGTTAATGTCCGCTCCTTGGTTGCCAACCGTGAGCGTGAACTGTTGGTCCCACTTGGGTTCAAATCGTTCATCGCCGTCGGTAGAACGACGGCGTTGGACCGGTGGTCGACCATCCTCATCGGACAGCAAGCGGCTGGCTGGTACAGATAGGACTGCGGCGGCT
>DTSG01000077.1 GCA_012965455.1 Planctomycetaceae bacterium
TAAGACCTGCTGGCGTAACATCGACGAGACGTTTTGCTAATTGAATTGTGGTTGGGTTGGACATGCCTAATGAAGTTACATGTGCGACTTGGTCGAGTTGTTTACGAATAGCAGCGTTGATGACCGGGTGTTGATGGCCGTGCACGTTACACCACAAGCTGCTAACAGCATCGATATATGTGTTACCCTGCATGTCGGTGAGAACACAGCCGCTAGCACTGTCGATAACTAGTGGTTCATAGTTAGCCATTTGTGTGAAAGCGTGCCACACATGTTCGCTGTCCCACAGTTTCAGCTGGTCGATAGAGATGTCGGTCATCGGGATGTAAGCACCTTTCTACTCGTTGCCGAAATGCTTAGAGTTTCTCTATGAGGGCCAGACAAATTTGACGCACTTGGCCAGGATCGACATTAGAGTTTTCCTTACGTGCTTGGCCGATCAACGCACCAACCGCTTTTGGGTTGCCGCTTTGTACATCCGCCACGATTTTAGGATTATTGTCGACTAAGCGTTGGCACAATTCTTCAAGTTGAGACGAATCTACTTTTTCAATTCCCAGTTCCGCCATGACATCTGCGGCAGATTGTCCCGATTCAATCATCACGGCAAAAACGTCTTTGGCTTTGGAGTTGTCGAGGTCGCCGCTTTGGATAAACTTCAGCAGTTCGCCTAACTCAGCGGCCGATAGCTTAAACTGCTGGATGGTTTGTTCTTGTTCGTTGAGAATACGTAGGACTTCGCCTTGCATCCAATTGCCGGCTAGACGACTGTCGTCAATCGCTGTTGCGAGAGCGAGAAAATAGTCAGCAAAGCCAAGACCTTGGTTGACGATTACGGCTGACGTGTGGGCGGTAAGTTGGTGGTCGTCGAGCAGTTGCTTACGCAAGCTGGCCGGCAGCGTGCCTATTTGTTGTTGCATCGCCTGGATTTCCTCGTCCGTAACAACGACTGGCACTAAATCAGGGCAAGGAAAATATCGATAGTCACTCGATTCTTCTTTTTCACGTTGGGCGCGGGTAACTTGGGCTCCCTCGTCCCAACCCCGCGTCTGTTTGGGCATGTCGCCCAAGACCTGTTTATCTTTTTGCCATAACGTATATTGCCGACCGACCTCGAACTCGATGCCTCGTTGGACCGCGCGAAAGCTATTCATGTTCTTGATTTCGACGATTGGCGTGGCAATGGTTCCGGCGGGCGTGTCGATGTGTAAATTAACATTGGCATCACACCGCAGGGAGCCTTCTTGCATGTTGCAATCGGAGACGCCGAGGTACAACAGAATCAACCGCAGTTCTTGCAAGTAAGCTTTCGCTTCGGCGGCACTGCGCATGTCTGGTTCACTAACGATTTCGAGCAATGGAGTACCCGTGCGATTCAGATCGATGCGGCTATCGGCAACTCCGGCGGCTTCGTCATGCATGCTCTTGCCAGCATCTTCTTCCAAATGAGCACGCAGAATGCGAATTTGTTTGTCTGCGAATTCATCATTCTCAGAGAAAATATTGAGGTGGCCGTGTTCACTCATCGGTAAATCAAACTGACTCGTTTGGTAACCCTTGGGCAAATCTGGGTAAAAATAATTCTTGCGGTCCCATTTGGTGAAGTACGGGATCGTACAGTTGAGCGCCAATGCTGTTTTCATGGAGAGTTCAAATGCATGGCGATTCATTACGGGTAACGAACCCGGCAAACCGAGGCAGACAGGACAAGTTTGTGTGTTGGGTGGTTGGCCAAATGTGGTGGGGCAACGGCAGAACAGTTTGGTGTTCGTTTTTAGTTGGACGTGAACTTCGAGTCCAACGACTACCGCGTAAGGTGTACCGCCCATAGGTTGTGTTTCGGGTGAGGACATTAAAATTCAGGCCTCCGCTGATGCCAGTCCGTAGCATGTTGAAACATGTAGGCGGCTCGCAAAAGCTTGTCTTCTTGGAACGGTGCAGACTGTAATTGCACACCAATGGGCAGTCCCGCGTCGGTGAGTCCACAGGGAATTGAAATCCCGGCGACTCCTGCTAAATTGGCCGTGACGGTAAATAGATCCTCCATGTACATCGCCATCGGGTCCGCTGTTTTTTCACCTTGCTTGAAGGCTGAGCACGCGGTAACAGGTCCGATCAACAGGTCAACATCCTTAAACGCGTTGTCGTAGTCTTGTCGGATCAACCGGCGGACTTTGAGTGCTTTTAAATAGAAGGCATCGTAATAACCTTCGCTCAGGGCATAAGTGCCGAGCATTATACGTCGTTTTACTTCGTCGCCAAAACCGGCAGCGCGGCTCGAACGGTACATGCGAGTCAAGGCGTCTTCGCTGGTCGATGTTTGATCGCTAGTTGAAGGATCAGCACGATGACCGTAATGCGCTCCGTCGAATCGCGCTAAGTTACTGGATGCTTCACAGGGAGCGATAATATAGTACGTGGCGATACCGTAGCTCGCGTGGGGCATTTCGATATGTTTAATGGTAGCGCCGAGTGACTCGTATACTCGTATGGCTTCTTCAACACTTGATTTAATTTCTGCTTCAAGTCCATCACCATAATGTTCATCGACGACACCAAGCGTTAAGCCGGATAGTGGTTGAGTGACATTTTCGACATAGCCATCTACCGTTACGTCAGCGGAGGTTGAGTCATGTGAATCGTGGCCCGCGAGGACTTGCAATAACAAGGCGGCATCTTCTACGTTGCCAGTCATGGGGCCAATTTGGTCGAGGCTGCTGGCAAATGCGACGAGCCCATAGCGACTGACACGACCGTAGCTGGGCTTAAGGCCGACGATGCCACACAGGGCAGCTGGTTGTCGAATGGAACCGCCCGTGTCTGATCCGAGTGCCAGCGGTGCAAAGCCTGCGGCAATGCAGGCCGCTGAACCCCCACTGCTGCCTCCAGGGATACACTGTAGATTCCATGGGTTACTGGTGACTTGAATTGACGAATTCTCCGTTGAGCTCCCCATGGCGAATTCGTCCATGTTGGTACGGCCGATGAGTATAGCGTCGGCAGTTTTTAGTTTAGCGACGACAGTGGCATCATAGGGTGGTATAAAACCGCTAAGAATTTTAGAGGCACACGTTGTGGGTACGCCCTCGCTACAGAGATTGTCTTTAACTGCGACAGGGATACCGGCGAGGTCACCGAGCGGTTCTCCGGCAGCACGACGTGTGTCAATTTGTTGAGCGGCATCAAGTGCTTGTTGTTCGTCGAGATGTACAAACGCTTTGACTGCTGATTCACGCGACTTGATTTGTTCGAGGTACGCTGTGGTTAGTTCCACGCTAGTCAATTCTCCCGTACGCAGCATCTCGCGTTGTTGAGTCGCTGATTTTGAGATAATGGACATGACGGACCTGTGACTAACTAGCGAAAGCGAAGCTTATTTTCTGGGAGGGTCTGGTGGTAAAGATTCCAATGCAAACGATTTACCTTGTTTATTTTAGAGTACGGCAGGTACTCTAAAACACTCCTCATCCCGTTGCGGTGCGTTTTGTAGAGCTGCCTCTCGACTTAAACAGTCCGCGACAACGTCGTCGGCTAGGACATTGGTAATGTCGAGCGTATGCGCTAACGGCGCGACGTCGTCTGTGTTTATTTCATCAAGTTGATGAACGTACTGGATGATCTGGCTGAGATGCTCCGTCATACTATTGAGTTCATCGTCGGTTAGTTGCAGACGTGCAAGCAAAGAGACTTTTTCAACATCGTCGCGTGTTAGTGCCATGTTACGTTGCCCTAATCTAGGAAGATGTTCAAGCAAGATGTCCCAGATGTTTTTGATTTGAGCAGGCGGTTGCTGAGCACCGATTACTTCTAGGTTTAAACAAATGGTTTGGTAACAACCGCTTTGCGTATGTTACCACTGCGAATACACTGTGTGCAAACTTTCATGCGGCGACTGCTGCCATCTTCTTGGGCGACACGGATACGTTGCAGATTTGGTTTGAATTTTCGTCGAGTGATTCCAGTGATTTTAGTACCAACACCACCAAGGTATTTAGCTTTACCACGGGTCTCGACAGAATTTCCAATCTGTGCTTGTTTGTTGCAAATTTCGCAAACTCGAGCCATCTTCGCGTTCCTCTTGAAAAACGATCGCACCCCTCGTTAAAAGATTAATAGGGGACTTGGGGATTTGTAGTTATTTGAAACCGTAAGTATAACTTGTCGTCGGTGGTCTGCAACGGGTACTTTTATCCCATTATTGCGTTTGTCAATTGTTTTTATTTCGGGCAAGACATGCTGGGTGCGGTGTGTAACCGCGCAATAAGCGAAAATATATCGTCTGTGACTACTGTTTTTGCTGTAAACGATTCGCATCGCCGCCCAAGAACACCTAGAATGACGGACTTATTGTTTGTATGTCGTAAAACTGATACCAACGCCCGCGGTCTTTAGGAAGTCAATGATAATGGTGTTTTCACGGAATCGATTGTTTTCACTAGCGGTGTCTACTTTATTGGTTTGTACTCTTACGATGAGTATCGCGTTATCCGATCAAACTTTGCTGGCTGCTGAGTTGCTTGTTTATCAAGGTAGGATGGTGCCTGATGACGGCGACGCTAGAACTTCGACGAAAGAATTCAAAATCACCGTGCTGCGGGAACGAGCGGACGACGGCGGTGTATTGCACTGGACGATACGAGAGAATGGTCGCGGGGAGTTGTCGTGGATCGCACAGTTTGGTGTTTCTAAATGGATTGACGGCAACGGCATCAATCTACAGTCGTCGCGGACCTCACTCGCCAACCCGCTGATATTATTCAACTCAGAAAACCACTCGTCGTTGATTCCTCTGGCGCTGTTTCAAATTGCTGATGGCGGAAAAATCAACATGGATACTGTCTGGAAACAAGGGGCTTTAAGTTATCGCGTGATTGAGCGCGAGCAGGTGAATGGAAAATATTTTTGGCGAGTATTGGGTTTCAACAGTTTTGGTACCAAACGAACGGTGTGGGTTTCCGCG
>DTSG01000078.1 GCA_012965455.1 Planctomycetaceae bacterium
AAGGCGAGCATCAGTACACCTTCGGTACCACTTGCCCACTTCAACAACATTTCACTGGTGGAAGCAAGATAGATTGCCGAAACTGTCACGTAACGAATTGTTGACAAACTGTCTTTTTTCAAGTCGCGCTGGAATATTTGCGAGACAATTAATACCGAAACCGCCGGTGGAATAAGCCAGATTTGAATATGTTCAAGCAACGCAAAATCCAGCCCCACAAACATCATCCACAGACTAGCGTTGCCTGCTAGGGCCGCCAATAATGCATGCATAAATGATCGCCGAAAGAAGGCTAGCATAACGTTCATTAGCGCCGCACCCAAAAACAACAGCTTGTAGTCACTAAATAAGCCTGCACCGTCACCTTGGAATAAGACTAAGCCGAGCAATGGCACGGCTGGTAACAGAAACGACGTATTGTAGATTGGCTCGGACAACACTCGAATTTTGGACTGCCGCAGCACCTCAGATGCAATCGCACCGACAAACGCTAGTCCCATCAAAATAAACGGCCACCAATCGGTGAAGTTCCCAAACAATACCGGTCGTGTTGTCCACAAATGAGCAGCTAATAACAGCGCCATCAGCTCCGCGCAATAGACGTAAACCTGGCGAGCATCATCCGCTAGTGCCAATGGATCATGATCGGGTTTGATCGCAATAATGATTAAGGCAACCCCTAACATGACGATCGACGCCGCTGCCAACCATACTTCAATATGCGACAGGCCCTGCGCATCGCTGCGAAGAACAAAATTAACGCACAACATGACAACTAATGAAATACCCGCTGCCACAATTGCTTGCAGCTGTAGCCGTTTGATTTGTGCTGACCAATGTTCAAATCGTTGGGTGAGTTGCTGTGAAAATACAGCCAGGAATACACCCATGAACGACCCGGCAATAAAGACACGGCTGATACGTCGCAGCCACGCTAAATTGGAACCGAGTGATCCAACATCTGCCCAGAGAACGATTAACAAGGATGCTAAACATAAGGCACTAAACAAATCTCGGCGATGGGTCGCTGTACGATCTAACAACACTTCCATGCCAACGACCAATAGTAAAGGAATTGTCATCGCAAAATAACGATGAACCATGTGTACAGCTGGATCTAGAATGAATGTGCTCAAACAGGCACAACTACACACAATAACACCGACGACCAACTGCACATGTGAGGCTAATGGACGGTGCTGGAGCAATCGTTGTTGAACATTGACGACACCCATTCTTGCAACCGCGGTACGCACCACATCTTGGTACCGATAGACCAAGCCCCAGGCAGCCAAATAACCTGCAATCGCATACAACACAATTAATCCTTGCAGTTGCTGCCCTAGATTACTGCTCGACCCAAACCACATTGCTAACAGCGTTGCCACTAAAGCAAACCCTAAGATGTAGACGCTACGAAACCAACTTGCGTAATCTGCATCGCGACCATAAATGAACAAACTGCTAAGAGGAATCAAGAAAATGATCCACTCCCACTGACCGACAAGTAAAGATTGGCTGCTAGATATCAAATTACCGGTCATTAAGATGAAGAGCGAACTTAGTGCCAACAGAATAACAGCAAGTGAGATATACGAACGCCCCGTTTCCGGTAGGGTCGATGCAGGACGTAACAGGGCACCAGCTAGCTTTCTTAGAGGCCCAGCCGAAACCCAAATTATCAAAGCAATTACCGCCAAGGTAACAATTTCTATACGACCAAGTATGAAAACTTGTGCCGGGTCGTTAAAGAAGCTGTTGACTAACTGGCCATCCGGGTTTAATAACTTCAGATAACATATTGCCACCGTGATTAACGTCAGCGACGTGACCCAGACGATGGAATGCACATTCTGCAGAACTGCCAGTGTCATTACAAACAAAATGGTAATGCAGGCAAACATTCCAATCAGCAACCAATCCGAATATTGCTCAACAAACAACAACATCGACGCAGCGATAAGTACGAGCAGGCTAAGAATGTTTAGCGGAATAAAGAAACGATTTACCCTAACATCTGCTTCGTGATGGTCCTCTTGTGAGGGCGTCAGTCCACTTTGCCAACGTGGAACCAGCCGCCATAGTACGGCGGTTAACCCAATCGCCAGAAACAGCCAACCGAGCATCTGAAACAACAAGACATCACTTACCACAACGTAATCTGAATTGAATTGCGTCGTTGATACTAAACTATGTGCTACCAGAGCGTTGAAAGTCATCACGATCAAACACCACGCCGTGTCAGAATCGGATTTATCTGTGCCTGAGGACGCTGGCGAAAATAGCAACGATGTACCAATTAAAGCCAAGCTAAAGTAGGATCCGATCGAGGCGAACGCAGTCTGCCGCTCTAACCAAAAAGCTCCCGAGATTTGATGTTGTAGCACAAATCCATCGAGAACAGCGACGACCATGTAAAGTGCCAACGACACCCAGGAAAACACAAACAACCAGCGACTCGCATTGCCGCTCTTAAATAACTCCGTTCGCCAATCAAGCCGTACGACATCATCCGCTTGCTGTTGACTAGTTACCCAACGTCGCAAACCACTCCACACAATTCCATAGAGAGCGATGCCGACGAGAAGCCATTGGGCACCGTCCACCACCTCACTGAAAGTCGCTGGATGATCATCTGTCCAGACACCGATCAGGCCAAAGAACATCCAGGCGAACTGCCAAAACAGAAATCCTAAGAGGATGAAGGCGTCACGGCGAGCCCGCATCGCATAGATCCAAGCCGTTACCATCAACAACAACAGTGGACCGGCAAATGCCCATTCTGGGAAATTTTCAAAGATCGCGAACCCACCCGACATCAATATCTGGTCTGAAATGGAATCCAGATCTACTCTCGACAAACGAAGGTCTACTACGTGGATGTAATGCAAAATCGTCAGAAAGACCACAGGTAACGCTGCTGATAACAAGGCGAGCATTCGCAACATGTTCCACGTAGCCTTTGCTTCCTCGCCGCTCGATTTGTCATCCTGATTGTCCATAAACCGAGGGAACATCGCTTGTAGTCTGCGCCACCAAACGAAATCCGTACATACAATCAAAGCAATAATCAATCCGAAGATACCATAGCCCCATCTCAGAAAATGATGCAACGCTTGAGCGCTCTCACCCGCATTGACAACATATCGGCGTATTAAATCATCACCCACTAAAATTGGCAGAGCGCTGAAAACCAATAGTCCACAGATACTTGATATGCGGCGGTGTCGATCCGGGATAACAATCGCCCAGGCAATCAGCGTGGTAAACCACAGAACCCAGTCCCAACGGTTGATGATGTGACCAAAGTTCGCTGACAGCGAATCGAGAATGGCTGAATTGACGTATGTCATGTGCAGCGGTTCAATCAACGAACTCAGCCAGAACACATACATCACAACAGAAGCAAATACTTGCACTACAAAATCGACGTACATCATGTCAGTCAAGACAAACTTCTTGAGCAGGGAAGATTGCTGGCAATGCTTGCGGATAATAACCCAAAAAATCATGCCTGCCGAAATCGCAATTAATTGTGCGCGTAGATGATCCATCGAGGTCAACATAAATTCTTCTTGCCGAATAAACATGGCGACGGTAACCGCCATGGCAATGGTCAGCATGCCTTGGATTTGCACGAACATCCAAGTCCAATCCGTGACGTAACACAAAGCGATGACGACAATACCGACGGTGAGAATTAGAGAATGCACCAAAGAGGATTGATACATTCCCGCGGCGAGATAAAGATGGCTTACCGTAAAAATTGCGGTTAAAACGTACCACAACATACCGCTGCCAATCAGATTAAGGTACGCGATACCTCGGTGACTCTCATGAAGGCTACCGAATCGTCGATACCTCAAAATACACATGCTACCCAGCAAGGCAATCGAACTAATGAACATGCCTAGAGAGATAATGCCGAATTTATCAATCGCGACTAGGTTGTTCCAGGTCGGCCAGCATTGTGTATTGACTGCTTTGAGCCAGCACACAAACAATAGCCCTAGCGATGCCAAACTGATTAAGCGGTTATTTGTTCTTGTCGACGCAAATAGTAGACCAACGGTATATGTGGCAAACACGATCAGTGTTAAATCCGTGGCCGGTTGTTTAAGATAGAAAATTGAGCAGACACCAGCGACAAACAAACCAAGTGCTGCTAATAACAACGACCCGAAGACGCCCGCATTAGCTAAAGGCACAGCTGAAGTGCCTTTCTGATTGTTGTCCTCTGCATTAGCCGATGTGTCATTAGAGCAACTTTCACGATGGTCAAGAAAGAAACCAAATTCGAATGAAGTCAAGCTCGCAACTGTCGCCACAACTCGTGTTACGATAGATTTCGATGCAGCACTTAGATCAGCTGCGGTGTCACCGGCTTCGTCAGCGGTCGCTTGCAGGTGATGATAGATCAATGTCCCAATTGCGATCACTGTCAGTATTAGTGGGTGGTAACCATGAAAGAACAAATCCAGCAGTTGTTTGCTGGTAAATTCAACAGTACCCGCGGATTCAAGCTTGACAAACAAACACCAAGTGGCAAACGCGGTACAGAGTGTTGCGGAGAGAGCCAAGAATGGTAGTCGGCTTACTTTAGCAAATACGTAGGACAATGCCGCAGCCACCAAAGATGTTGTTAACATGGCATTAATATTGGGGACCGCCATAAAGAACCCACCGATGATCCCCATCACGCCTGTCACAGCCATCCACGAGCCGACCATTTTCAAGCGGAGTGATTTCTGGTCTTGTAAGCGCCGGTTAATCAAGGCACCTGAAGAAACTACCATGAAGCAAATTATGATGAAGGGCGTAGCAAGTTGTTGCGCTAAGTTGATGGCGGATTCGGACGAGTCGACTTTGGAGAACAATACTGCGATGCAGGCCCCCAGTGAAAAGATACCCAGAGAAAGAACACGCAATAAACTGATCACATCCTCGTCACTGA
>DTSG01000079.1 GCA_012965455.1 Planctomycetaceae bacterium
TCTCCCAGTATTGAATCTCCCAGCACTGAATCTTCGGACACAATCAACATTCAAAACATCATTGCTGAGCATATCGAAGCCGTCGGAGGTGCCTCGGCAATCCAAGAAATAAAAACAATTAGGAAATTTCATTCGGTAATTTCGACCGCCCCCACAGGAAATGCTAGCGGAACTATTGAAGACATGTTTGACCTGATTGGCGATAGGGGTCGGGTAGATGTGGACTTGGGTCTCTACAAGGAATCCAAGGGATGGACTGGGCAACAAGGCTGGAAAACAAGTTCTTTCGAGCCTTTGCGGGATCTTACTGCGGAGGAACTGCCCATCGAAAAAATTGGCGCGCCCGTGAGCATTATTTTTACCTTAAAAGACACATTTGGGAGTGCCGCATTTTTACCTGCGACAAAATCTAAATTCAACGACCAGGATAGTGTCAAAGTAGAAATTGTCGGAAGTCCGCTTGCCCTTTACGTGAACGAAAAGACAAAACTTATTGAGGGAATGGAAATTCCGAATTTACTGAGGATAACATTATCCAATTACAAGAAGGTCAGCGGGGTACAAGTACCTTACAAAACCAAGGTTGAGATCTTCGCGGCGAACACGACGTTCAGGTGCGAACTCAAAAAGGTGGAGTTCAACGGCAAATTCGATACTGACAAATTTTCAAAGCCCAACAACTAAAATGCCGGCCGCCAAGTCGACCGCGTCATTGGCCTAGTCCGCGGCAATACGGTGCGTGCGCGACATATTGGCAAAGACATCATGGCGGGATTGAAGACGATCGTTGGTGGTGAAATTCACGAATACGGAAAGCTGCTATCGGAATCTCGCGAACAAGCACTCGATCGCATGGTGGCCGAAGCAGAATCACTCGACGCCAACGCAATTCTCAACGTTCGGTTTGCGACGAGCATGGTCATGCAAGGCTCGGCAGAGATGCTAGCCTATGGAACGGCCGTGGTCCTGCAGGACGAGTAATTTGTGGTGAGAATTAGTGGCCCTTCTTTTGTGGTAAACTGCATTAGGAGCCACAAATGAAATACTTAATCACCGGCGGCGCTGGAAATATAGCGTGCCAACTTACTCACCGCTTGCCATCATCTGCCGAAATTCTATTAACGGATATTGCCGAGCAACCTCGATCCACACCCAGTGAAAATAGCCGCTATCAAGTGTCCAGCATCTGCGACGATCAAGCGATTGCGGAGTGCATTGAGACCTTTCAGCCAGACGTCATTCTGCATTTTGCAGCGCTCTTATCCGGGCAAAGCGAAGCGGATCGCAAAACCGCATGGCACGTCAACATGCAGGGCACATTTTCGCTGCTCGAAGCCGCAGTTAAGCACGACGTCTATCGTGTTATCTTTCCCAGTTCACTTGCTTCCTTTGGCTCACCACTGCCTGATCCGTTACCAGAGGATTATCCGCAATGGCCTCGAGGGTTCTATGGGTTCACCAAAGCATCCGTTGAACGAATGGGGTTTTATTATCGTGAAGCTCTAGGGCTCGATTTCCGCGCTATCCGTCTGCCAATAATTGTTTCACCTAATCCATCGCCAGGGGCAGCAAGTTCTTACGCATCGAACATGTTCATCGACACCGTTCTGCAGCGACCAGTAACGCTCAAAGTCCGCCCGACTTCGAACCCAGCCCTGATGTATATCGATGACTGCCTCCACGCGATCGATCTAATTACACATGCTGACTGTGCCTTGCTGACCCGCAGTTCCTACAACCTATATTCGTGTAATCCAAGTGCCAGCGATATTGCCAAGTCTATTAAACAACATCTACCCGATTGCACCATCGACTACGAAACAGACAACAAGGTTGCTGACTTAATCGATTCTTGGCCGCGACAAATTGACGACTCCAGCGCTCGCAACGACTGGGGTTGGACGCCCACGTTTGACCTCACGCAAATGACCACCCATTTCATCGACCTTTTGACGGATGCATAAGTCGAACACAAGAAAGTAGGGGGCAACCCCGCACGACCCGCGCAAGCCAAGTTCTCACGATTCAGTCTCCGCGTCCAAGTAACGCCGTTCTCTGGTAGAATAGCCGTCATGAGAACATTGCAACTTGCTGAGCAAATTGACACACCGTCCGGTATCTTTCCATTGATTTATGACGGCGGCGAATTTACGTCGCTCGGCGATTCAATTGCGTGGGCTCAAGAAAATCACACAGAACTGATTGACCTTGCCTTTCAGCACGGAACTGTACTATTTCGCAACTTTGGAACAGTAACCGATCAAGATTTTGATACGTTCATCCAAGCGTTTAATCTGGAGAACTTCCACTACCAACAATCACTTTCTAATGCCGTGCGCTTTAACCGAACCGAGCGAGTTTTTACTGCAAACGAAGCCCCTGCCGATGTCAAGATATTCTTGCATCATGAAATGGCCCAGACTCCGATTTACCCAAGTCGGTTGTTCTTCTTTTGTGAACAGCCTGCCGAAACTGGTGGTGCGACTCCAATTTGTCGTTCCGACGTATTGGTTATTCGGCTTCAGGAACAGCACCCTCAATTCGTCGCTGATTTGATAACCAAAGGACTGAAGTATCGCAACATACTACCGAATGAAGATGACCCTCAATCCGGCATGGGTCGCAGTTGGCGCAGTACCTTCCAGGCGGACACGCCTGAGGAATGCGAAACGAACATGGCAAAATTGGGATACACTGGCGAGTGGCGAGACGACGGTAGCCTCGTCAGTACCACCCCCATTCTTGACGGTATACGGACGCTCCCCGACGGCCGACAGACTTTTTTCAATCAACTTATTGCCGCCTACCGAGGATGGGGATCTGATGAAAATTCCGGACCCCCGATAACATTCGGTGATGGCACGCCGTTGGACGACGTTGCCGTTACCGCTGCCTGTGACATTGCGGACGAATTGACCTATAACGTTCCCTGGCAACAGGGAGATGTCGCATTAGTTGACAATTACGTCGCCATGCACGCCCGACAAACGTTTACTGGCACCCGCAAAATTCTCGCTTCATTAGTAGCCGTAGGTTAGAGACCCATCAATGCTAGCAATACCCAACATTCACGATGACCAGCAGAAATGGTACGAAGGCATTACCCGCTACCAATGGATTGTCCTGACTATCGCATCTTTAGGTTGGGTGTTTGACGTCTTTGAAGGACAAATCTTTGTCGCTAGCATGAATGAAGCAATGCCGTCGCTCGAGCCAACGGCATCAAAAGGCGATGTAGCGGTGTATAACAATATTGCCCTAGGATCTTTCCTGCTCGGAGGTGCACTTGGTGGCATTGTTTTTGGACTCATCAGCGATCGCATTGGTCGTACTAAGACAATGTCCATTACCATCTTGTTTTATTCCGTATTCACCTGTGTATCGGCACTCTCACAGACATGGTGGCACATGTCGATTTTCCGCTTCTTAGTAGCCATGGGCGTCGGAGGCGAATGGGCCATTGCCAGCGCCATGGTATATGAAGTATTCCCCCGACGAGCGCGCGCTCATGTTGGTGGAATTTTTCATGCATCAAGTGTCTTCGGCACGTATTTAGCAGTCGCTGTGGGTTATTTTGTGATTGGTAGCGACGCCATTCAAACGTGGGCGAATTCCCTCGACATCGCGTGGTTTGACCCCCAGACAATTCCTTGGCGACTAGGGTTTGCCATCGGCGTTTTTCCTGCCCTGCTTATCATTTGGATACGCTTGAGTTTAAAGGAACCAGAAAACTGGCAAGCCGCTCGAGCAGAAGCTAATGCGGGAAAAGGGAAAAAGATGGGGTCGCTCACTGAGTTGTTTTCCAGTGAATTTTCGCGGAAGACTTTTGTCGGCGTGTCACTTGCTGCCATCGGATTAGCCACCTTCTGGGGCGCCCACATCTATGCTAAGAACGTGCTTAAGGACGCAGCGATCAACGAGATGGTTGAAGCTAGGCTTGCCAGTGATACCAACGACGTGCAGGATTCTATGATGGGGGCAACAACCGAACGTACAGACTCTATCCGAGAAGACATCCTGGCCAATAGCGTCTCGACGATTAAGGGCTGGGAGATGTTCGGCATGCTGATCACCGCCACCGGCGGAGGCATCGGTTTAATCACCTTTGGTCCTCTGTGTCAGCGGATTGGACGTGTCAGAACGTTCATGTTTTTTCACATGGGCGGCTTTATCAGTGCGATGATCCTGTTCAACGTCCCCATGTCAACAACGCTTCTTTACGCCGCCTTGCCCATTTTTGGTTTTCTAACACTTGGAATGCACGCTGGGTACGCTATCTATTTCCCAGAATTATTTCCGACTCGCATCCGCGGAACCGGCACCGGATTCTGCTTTAACGCCGGACGAATCATCGCTGCTCCCATTTTGTTTTCCGGTGGCTGGTTGCAAAAAATATTCAACACGGGTCCGCTGCAAATTGCCTGCGGCCTCTCATTTTTGTTTCTCATCGGTTTGCTGATCCTGCTCGCCGCACCGGAAACCAAAGACCAACCTGAACTAGCTTAACTCAACTATAATCAATTCTCGTTTATTGACTTTGAAAGATAAGATGACTGCACCAATACGATTTGGACTTGTTGGATTTGGCGCTTGGGGAAACTGTCACGCCGCTGCTATTACACAGACTGAGAACGCTGAAATCACGGCAATCGCAGCGAAAAGTGAAGCCTCCTGCCAGCTTGCCCGCGAGGCCTATTTAACAGCTACGGTAACAAACGATTACCATGAACTTGTGCAACGCGATGACGTGGACGTTGTCGACATCGTTGTTCCGAGTTTCCTCCACCGTGATGTTGCTGTCGCTGCACTTGAAGCCGGAAAACATGTCCTCCTTGAAAAACCAATGGCGCTGACTCTAGCAGATTGTGATGCGATCAACGCAGCGGCCTCTGCCAACGATCGTATTTTGGCGGTCGGTCATGAACTACGTCTCTCCTCAATGTGGCGTAAGG
>DTSG01000080.1 GCA_012965455.1 Planctomycetaceae bacterium
GAACCACGAAAACTAACAACCACCAACGGGCTTATCGACACCTACGGCTGTCCCTCGCCAAACTTCGTTGATTTTGACAAGGACGGTGACCTGGACCTACTGTGTGGCGAATTTGTCGACGGATTCACCTATTTTCAAAACACTGGAACTCGTACTGCTCCGGTTTACGCCAGCGGTATCCGACTACGCCAAAAAAACGGCGATCCCCTAACAATGGACCTGCAAATGATTGTTCCTGTCGCCTTTGATTGGGACAACGACGGTGATGCCGACTTGATTGTTGGCGACGAGGATGGCCGCGTCGCTCTCGTCGAAAACACCGGTACTCTCGACGAGCACAATACTCCTATATTTGCAGCCCCTAAATATTTCCAACAAGAAGCGGATACCCTTAAATGTGGCGCCCTAGCCACCCCCGTCGGATATGACTGGGACAGCGATGGTGACATGGACCTCCTGTCGGGAAACACCGCAGGATATATTGAATTCTTCGAAAACCTGAGCGGTCCAAATGTTGAATCACCAAAATGGGCCGCGCCCGTACGACTGCAAGCCGGCGGGGAAACGTTTCGCATCATGGCGGGCCCTAACGGCAGTATCCAAGGACCTGCGGAAGCAAAGTGGGGTTACACAACATTGAGTGTTGCAGATTGGGACGGTGATAAATTGCCAGACATTTTGGTTAACGGCATCTGGGGACAAGTTATGCTGCTAAGGAATACCGGCACCGCAAACAAACCCCAACTTGCTGCTGCCCAGGTTTTACAGGTCGCTTGGTCGGACGCACCAACCAAACCTGCCTGGATGTGGTGGAACCCCAAAGATAACGAACTCGCTACGCAATGGCGAACGACCCCGCTTGGTATCGACTGGAACAGAGATGGCCTCACCGACCTGTTGTCACTTGATCACGAAGGTTACTTGTGCCTTTATGAGCGCAAAAGACAGGATGGAAAACTTATTCTACTTCCCCCCAAACGTGTTTTTTACGGCGACAACAACTCCATTACGGATCCTAACCATCGAGTTCGCAGCGCTGCTGCAGGGCCCTTACAACTCAATTATCGAATAGCCGGGGGCAGTGGGCGACGAAAAATATGGGCTACGGATTGGAACGGTGACGGCAACGTCGATCTGTTGGTCAATTCCAGTAATGCAAATCTGTTGTTGCAAGTAAAATCCACGGAAAATCGCTGGACGTTCCACGATACTGGACCGCTGGTCAAACAAAGTATCCAAGGACACACAACAAGTCCGACCGTTGTCGACTTTAACGGTGACGGAATTCCCGACTACTTAGGTGGGGCTGAAGATGGGCGTCTGTACTACCAACGAAACCCTCGTTCTAACTGATCAACGCTTAGCAATTCCATCACACCCGACCGAAACCAACAGGACGAAAACCAACATGCCGATTCCAGCGAATGACCCGATGGTTACCCTGCCCATGGTCAGCCCATTTGATGCGGATGGTAAACTGGATTTGGATGCAGCCGAGCGGAATGTTCAGCGTTGGCTAAAGACACCGATTTCCGGGTACCTGATCGGCAGCCAGTCTGGCGAAGAATTCATGATGAACGAGCAGGAACGGGTTTCCCTACTTCGCACCGTTACCGAAAGCCTGACGGGTGAAACCTTCAGTATCGGCGGAATTGACTGTCCCTCCGCAATCGAGACGCTGCGACAAGCGGAAAACTATGTCGAGGCTGGGGCGGAAATGTTACGGATACGGTTTCCTCGAGAGGAAACACTCGTGACGGATTACTTCCATGAAATTCTGCCCCGCTGCCCTGCCCCGGTATTATTAATGCACCAGACGTCCCCTGCTAGTTTTGGGATTGCTGCGAGGCCGGCTGCGACGCCGGAAGTCCTAGGGGAAATCGCCGGGCTTGAAAACGTCTTTGGGTATGTAACGGATCACGACATGCGGTTCGAAGCTCAGGTCCGCCGCCATGTCCCGGCGGACAAGCGATTTTGGATTTGCAACGGCAGCATGATTCTCTCCGGCACACTGATCGGATGCAATGGCACCACGACTGCTTTTTCAAATATCTGGCCAGCCGCACTCAAAGAACTTCTCGATTTAGGCATGGCCGGAAACTACGATCAGGGACAACCGCTACAGGAACAAATCAGGTTGATTGATGAGATTATGCTTCCCTATCTGGCAGGCGGCATTAAGACCTGTCTCCAGCTGATGGGATTTGAGGGCATGAACTCCAGAAATCCAACTAGGGTGATGTCCGCAGACAAAATTCACCGGTTGGAAATCGCCATGCGCGATGCCGGACTCATTCAGCAATAAACCACAGACGTCCGTCTGCTCCCTGATATTGGCAGAGCTACTTTTCGATGCAGTACAACATTTTATCGGTACGAATCAGTAATCTACCATCGACCGCCGAAGGGCTCGCGAACAACGTGCCGCTAAGTTCATTTTTCCCAAGCTCGGTATATTTAACGCCCGGTTCGATCACCGTGGTGACTCCGTCCCGTTCAAAGAAATAGATTTTACCGTCCGCGTATAATGGTGATGCCCAAAATCTCGCTCCCATACGGTGGACCCAATGCTCGTCTCCGGTCCGAGAGTCGAGGCACGTGACAATCCCATTATCCGACGAAAAGTAAATCTCGTTACCGACAACCACTGGACTAGATACATTGGGTACTTGTCGGTCGAATCGCCATTTTACCACCGCTTTTTGTTGGCTGCCCGTGGTTTGGATATCTAATGCTAACATCGCGGCCTTCATGTACCCCGTCGTGACGAATACGAGACCGTTGCCGATGACTGGTCGTGCGGCATTGGAGAACCCTAGTTGGCCATAGTGATGCTTCCACAGTTCCTTGCCAGATTCTGGATCATAGCCATAAACCCAATCCGCAGAGGGTGAAACAATTTGATCGTTCCCATTGATCTGCACTACCACCGGCGTGCTATAAGATTTCCGCAACTGAGGATTATCATTCAGTTCGCCCGACCGTTCTGTCTTCCACGCAATTTTGCCCGTTTTTTTATCCAACGCAACGATGTACTGTTGATCAATGCCATCACAATGCAGGATCAACAAATCATTCCACAAAACTGGCGAGCTCCCAGGGCCATTTTCCAACTTCACCGAGAGATTGGTATTACTCCAAACAACTTGTAAGGATTTTGTGTTCAACCCGATCATGCCTAAGGCGCCGAAATGGCAATACAGCATCTCACCCTCTAAAATTGGGGTGGGAGTGGCATATGAATTTGTATGGTGTATTATCTGCGGATCATCCACCGCGAGCACTTCTATATTATGCAACTCTTTTCCGGTCGCTAAGTCAAAACAGATCGCTCGCAAACTCACATGCTTAGAAATAATCAATGGTTGCGAATTCGTAGTTAACTTACGTCGTCTCGCTTGCTCTTCAGCGGACGCTGGAGTGTGAATTCCGGACGTGATCCAAACTTTTCCATCACCCACAATCGGAGTTGACCAACCCAGTCCCGCGACCGGTGCCGCCCAAGCAATCCCTGTGGTGGCATTCCATTTCACTGGCAGGTTTTTCGCGTCCGCATGACCGACACCACCCTTACCACGCCATTCGCTGAAACTGTTCTGGGCAAAACTGACAGGCGTCATCGTCAACGCACAAACCATGAATGCAAACGTCGTAGTTAAGATGGCTCTCATCGAATTCCTTTTTGGCAACACTGGGCGTTTTTCTTCGTGTTAG
Organism: Planctomycetaceae bacterium; assembly: GCA_012965455.1. GTDB lineage: Bacteria > Planctomycetota > Planctomycetia > Pirellulales > Pirellulaceae > UBA721. Next base: position 3,715 of record DTSG01000080.1, read on the forward strand.
TTTATGTTGATCGGCGGTCGTATTACAAACGATTCCGCATAAACTGCGTCACATCGTGTAACACTTCCGGCGAAATTGTTTCTTCAATCGTACCATATTCACTTATAGCGCCGGTTTTGGAATGTTGCAACAAATGATTCAGTTCCGCATAGATTTTGACTTCGTAGTCTCGGCACTTGCCAAATTGCAATGCTGTTTCAAACGGCCCCGCGCTCTGTTTAGGAGGCACTTGAAGATCATTCTCTCCAAACACCGCAAACACTGGACAGCGAGTATTCTGGATGGCAGGGACTGGGTCGAGGGACAAAAAATACCTCATCCATGGATTACTCAACTGTTTAGCGATCGCTTCGATTTCTGTATTAATCTGTGCTGCTAACAATTTGACGATCACCGGAGCGGATTTCATATGTTTTGCGACTAAGGCCTTCCGATTTTCAATAAACGTTGCGTCAGTCGCATCACTTGGATTTGCTAACACTAAATCAATCGTTTCTTGGAACAGCGGCATAAACCAATCCAGAGTTTTCTTATCCACTCCGGCAGCTCCCCGTAGCAAGCGATTTTGTTCAACCAGAATATCAGCTCCGGATACGCCAGGTCCTGCCAAGCACACAATGCCAGCCAGTCGTCGATCATTTGCCGCGACCATCGGTGCAATCATGCCACCCTCACTGTGACCGATCAACCACACGGCACGTTTATCAACTCGGGGATGGCCCCGCAAAAACTCAACTCCTGCCTCGACGTCAGTTACCAATTCCAATGTTGTATTTCCCGAGGAAACCTTAGAACTTCCCCCTACTCCCCGATCATCCACACGCAGCACCCCGATCCCTGCGCGGGTTAAATGGTCCGCGATCACCCAAAACGGACGGTGCCCCAAAATAGTCTCATCTCGATCCTGCGACCCTGACCCGGTTATCAACAGTGCTACCGGTACCCGTTCACGTCCCGCTGGCAACGTCAACGTACCCGCAATGGTTCCACCAGACTCATCGTTTATATACTCGACTTCGATGATGTCATAGGGAAAAGGTTCTTGCGGTTCTTGCGGCCGATTAGGCTGGGGAAATTCGTCAACCCTATTAAGATTCAGGGTGATTGGAAGCCCCTGGACAAACAAGCCCTTCATCTCATTTCCGGAATCATTAACCTCGGCCGTATAACTTACCTTGAGGGGAGTTATTTGAAAAGAAAAAAGCTCACCGTCATACTTCACTTCTT
>DTSG01000081.1 GCA_012965455.1 Planctomycetaceae bacterium
ACTAAAACGGACCTCGTGGATGACGATCTCTTGGAACTCGTCGAGGAAGAGATTCGTGAAATTTGCGAAAACACTTTTCTGCAAGACGCACCTGTTGTTCATACCAGCGCACATACCGGCGGCGGAATTGATGAACTCAAAAAGATACTCCGGCAACAATGTCAGGGTATTGTTGATAGTCAATTAAACAAACAATCCGAGATGTTTCGCTTAGCCATCGACAGAAGCTTCACACTCGAGGGGCACGGAACGATCGTCACGGGCAGCGTCACAAGTGGTCAATTAAATGTTGACGATCAAGTTACGCTTGAACCAAGCGGTGATGTTGTCCGCGTTCGCAGCCTACAAAACCACGACCATTCAGTGGATTCCATTGTCCGCGGCGAACGCGCTGCTATCAATCTCGCCGGCATTAAACCCCACCAAATTCGTCGAGGCATGGAATTAGCATCCGCTGGTTTTCTTCGACCACACAAGTTACTGTCAGTATCACTCACCGTTTCCGACGCGGCCCAACACCCTTTAAGAAACCACAGTCGCACTCAATTGCACATTGGCACGGCCAACATCCCCTTGTCAGTCAAACTGCTGGACGCTGAAGTACTCTTTCCCGGTGAATCCGGACTGGCCCAACTCGCCTTAGACCACCAAGTCGTGTGCACTTGGAACCAGCCTTTTGTTCTGCGACTTGAATCGCCAGTAACAACCATTGCCGGTGGCAGAATTCTGCATCCACGAGCTAAGCGAATCGTGTTCGACGACCAAGAAAGTCTGCAGTTTTTAGGTCAGCTTGCCGCCGCAAATCCTGATATCAAACGAATCGAAGCCGCTATCTTCCTCGCGGGGCTACCCCCAACCAGAACCGATGCGTTGGAGCTTTTGACGGGAGTCGCTGACACTGAGCAACTTGTCTTGCAACTACTTGAATCTGGCGCCGTCTTTGATTATCCCCCTTCGGCAACCGGTAGTAACACTCGGCTGAATCTTGTTCATCCAATGGCGCTTCGTCGAATCTGGCCCCAAGTCCAGAATATTTTACAAAAAGAGCACGACCGAAATCCACTGAAAACAAATCTGGCCATGGCGCCTCTCAGAACTAGGCTCGCTTACCTCGGCACCGAACATCAAATCAATCAAGTTTTTTCGCATTTCCAACGACAGGGACATCTGACTTTGCATAACGGCAACGTCACGTTAAAAGGGCAGGGACCTCAACTCACAAAAAACGAACGGAAACTGCTCGAAGCAACAGTCCAGCAAATTCGTCAAGCGGGAATTAACACGATGCTTGTTAAAGAAATTGAGAGTCAAGCAGGAGCTCATAAATCTGCGGTCGCGCAACTACTACAAGTTGCCGTGGCTAATAATGAGTTAGTCGAAATATCGTCAACCTACTTTATCCACTTAGATGTCTTGCAGGAAATAAAACAACAGCTGCAAAATCAACTCGATCCCCAGAAATCTTATACAATGTCCGAACTCCGTAGTATTCTCGATACCACTCGAAAATACGCCGTACCTTTGTGCGAATATTTCGATCGTATCGGTTTTACTATACGTAACAATGACCAACGGCAACTCTGTAGCGAACAACCCTTGTCGCCGGAGAGTTAGCAATACATGATTAATCGTTAGGTGCTTGGCCTATACGTCACTCCATACCTACAGCAAAAGAAACTCGCAACCTTTCACTTGCAATAAACATGAATGAACTACTACGACAACTTCCATCAATCACTGACATTTTGGCACAAGCTGAGATTCAGGCGTTGCTGCGCAGTATCCGGCAAGAAACGGTTGTCGCCGCCGCCCGCCATGTGCTTGATTCAATCCGCCGTGACATCCTCGCCGAAAACGATTCGACGTCAACCTCGCTAGAGGCAATTACGCAGTCAACCATCGTGGCCCTTAAGCTATATCAAGCGACCACATTAAAGTCTGTGATAAATGCAACGGGGATATTGTTACATACGGGATTGGGTCGAGCCCCTCTGCCTGCGGTCGCGTTAGAGGCAATCACCCAGATTGGGAAAAGCTATGCCAGCGTGGAAATAAATCTACAATCCGGTAAACGATCCAATCGCGCCGATGCTGTGGAAAATAAACTGCGGCATCTGTTCGGTTGTGAAGCGGCGACTGTCGTCAATAATAATGCCGGAGCCACGTTGTTAGCGTTGTCGGCACTAGCTGATGGCAAACAAGCAATTGTGTCACGCGGTGAATTGGTCGAAATTGGCGGAAGTTTTCGCATGCCCGATGTGATGAATGCTAGCGGCACTCAGATGTGCGAAGTCGGAACAACAAATAAAACGCGAGCGGTAGATTACGCTAACGCTATTAATGACAACACTGCCGTATTGATGAAGATCCATTGCAGCAACTACCACATTGCCGGGTTTAGCGAAAGCGCGACCATTGCCGAATTGGCCACCGTAGCCCACGACCATGACTTACTGCTCATCGATGACATCGGATCCGGTGCTTTCTTCGACTATACAAAATTCGGCATTCAACAAGAACCGATGCCAGTTCAGAGTTTGAGGGATGGTGCAGACGTTGTGCTCTTTAGTGGAGATAAATTACTTGGCGGACCCCAGTGCGGTATCATTATTGGAAAACAAGCCTGCCTTGATCGTATTAATAAACACCCATTAATGCGTGCCCTACGTTTGGATAAAACGATCTATGCGGCACTTTCGGCAACGCTGGACATCTATTTAGGCCCCCACCCAGAACAACATATCCCACTGTTGCAGTTGCTCGCAGAACCCATTGAGCAGTTGCAACAGCGTGCCGAGGCAACTGCCAAGACGATCCAAGAGAATTCATCAGACGACCTAACTGTTGAGACCGTTTCAGATTCTACCTATTTAGGTGGAGGTAGCGTCCCGGGGCAGGAAATTGCAACCGTTTGTATTATACTTGAGCACCAGAGCATCTCGCCTGACGAGATTTCAAGGCGATTACGCACTTGCAAGACGCCACTGCTTGGGCGAATTCATGATAACCGCTTCACCATCGACTTCCGTAGTGTGTTTGCCAGCGAAGATTCCAGCGTTGCGGATGCAGTCGTCGCTGCGCTCAATTTATAACCGTTTCGACCGTTATACCTGCTTTTTTCCAAACCCCCCAGTCGATTCTTGTCATTTTGGGCGCTATTTCGTCTCATTAAGACTCGCATTTACCCCCAACCTTAGATAAAATGGAATACCATATAATATCTAGGACGACATGCATCTATTAATATTGATGTGAGATTCACAGCACGGATTGCTTTTTCCAACTAACGTTTTTCGAACTCTATCTGTGATTCCAAAACTACGTCTTCTATATATCGCTAGCTGCCTGCTACTTTTCTTGCCATTGCAAAGTGGCGCACAAGAATGGGTTCGCTCGCGTGAGCACCATGCTTGGGCTCGATTTGACGTACAAAGCTGGAAAACGACTAAAATTCTCACTGACTTGATCGACAATGCTGGCAATATTACATCCACTGTTCGCGTAGAAACCACGACCCGTCTGCTCGAAACCGAACTAGATCGGTACGTACTCGAAGTTGATTCAACCGTGCAAATTGGTGAACAAAAGGTCAACCATAGCAATCAGAAACTGAAACGTGACATCAACACTCAAGGCGAAGGTTTTGCGGCAGCCGTTGAAAAGGGCACGTTGAAGATTGGAGAGAAAGAGTTCAAGGTCGATATCCGCGTCGTTACGTTACATGCTAAACAGGGCAAACGCGTTAGTAGAGTCAGTTTTTGCAAGGAAACCACGCCTCACGTACTGAAGCGAACAACCACATATTATGACAAAAAATCAGCACCACTTTACACTACGACATCCGCTGTCACCGAATTTGATGTCAAACAAGACGTCTTAGGAGACGAGAAAACTGTCTGTCGGATTGTTACCACCCACAAGCAAAATGGAACGACAACGATTACTGACGAGTTGTACTGTGCTGATATCCCCGGCGGCATCATTTCGCAGAAAATCATTGATAAAAATGCCGACGATCAAATTACTCGGCGTACTACGTTGGAATTGACTAATTATGCAATCGGCGAACAAGAGAGTCGCCTCCCCATAAAAGAACCAGCCGACAAATAATACCGCCTCTTTTTTCGGTGACCAAGTTGTCAAAGTGGCTTAATATAGCCATAATTTCACTTCCCTTATTCACTGCAATGAAAATTGTTTAGAATTTCCGCATCACTGGGAACGCATTCGGAGCTTCTATTCAGCGAGGCCTGCTTGGACACATGGAAAATAAAATGAAGGACACAGCGATCACGTTTGATGACGTACTGCTCGAACCAGCCTATAGCGAAGTCGTACCCTCGGAAGTCAGTGTTGCGACCAGACTAACAAAAAATATTTCGCTAAACATACCGCTTATCAGCTCCCCTATGGATACGGTTACTGAGCACGCAATGGCCATTGCCTTGGCTAAGATGGGCGGACTCGGCATCATTCATAAAAACATGTCTATCGAAAGCCAGACGCATGAAGTCAACAAGGTTAAGCGAAGTGCAAATGGGATTATTGTCGACCCTATTACACTAATACCAGAAGCGACCGTCGGTCAAGCTCGCGAATTGATGGATGAAAACAACGTCTCTGGTGTCCCCATCACGCAACCAGATGGATTGCTCATGGGAATACTAACTCGCCGTGACTTGCGATTCTTAAAAGATGTCGATCAAGCAGTCTCCGAGGTCATGACCAAGGATAATCTCGTTACCGCAACTGGGACGGTTTCGCTTGAACAGGCCGAGCAAATATTGACGACAAAAAAAGTAGAGAAACTACTATTAGTAGACGATTCATTTAAACTGACCGGCTTGATAACGATTAAAGATATCGATATGGTCCAGCAATATCCCAAGGCGTCTAAAGACCTGTTAGGTCGATTGCGAGTGGGAGCGGCGATCGGTGT
>DTSG01000082.1 GCA_012965455.1 Planctomycetaceae bacterium
CGCCGTAGAAGAACCTGCCGTAGCTGAAGAAAAACCAGCTACCGCGGCTGCCGATCCAGCTAACATGAGTGTCGCTGAAATGCTCGCTGCTGCTCGAGCCGAATCCGCTGCTCCCGCTGCCGCTGAAGAAGTGGCTGAAGAAGTGGCTGAAGAAGTGGCTGAAGAAGAACCTGCGGCGGAAGAAGAACCTGCGGCTGACGATGGAGGTGACGAAGTTCAAGCGCTCAAAGAGGCTGATGACGCCGCGGGTATGTGTGCCTATTGTCGCAAAGTCGATGCATAACAAGCGACATTATTTTACATCAAGCATGCGTTGTAGCGCAACGAGTGACCAGCGTTGTGTTTCTTGATCGACAGAAATTGTATTGACCGGTGTGCCATGGGCTAGGTTTTCTAGGGTCCAACAGAGGTGGGCTAGATCAACGCGATACATTGTGGCGCACATGCAAACCACTGGTGATAAAAAGTGAATTTCCAACTCGGGATGTTCTTTTTTCAGCCGGTTGACCAAGTGCAACTCGGTTCCAATCGCCCAGGTTGATCCCGCTTCAGCCTGTTCAATCACTTCAATGATCTTGCCAGTTGAACCTGAGATATCTGCCAGATCGTTTACTTCCTGTGGGCACTCTGGGTGCACCATGATTTGAATACCTGGATGTTCACGCCGAAACGTCTCAACATGCTCTGCCTGAAACATCTGGTGCACACTGCAATGCCCCTTCCAGAGTATCACTTTGCTATTCTCGATTGCCTCGTTACTATTGCCGCCCATTTCCAACGCGAACGGATCCCAAACTGGCATTTGTTCATTGGAAATCCCCATCGCTAAACTTGTATTGCGTCCCAGATGCTGATCGGGAAAAAACAACACGCGCGACGTACGCTCAAACGACCACTCTAAAACCGCAGCGGCATTGCTAGATGTACAAACGATGCCTCCATGCCGCCCGACAAATGACTTTAAACTTGCAGCTGAATTAATATACGTGACAGGTGTGATATCCTCACAATCAATCAATTCTCCCAATTCCTCCCAAGCATTTTCTACTTGGTCAATCGCCGCCATATCCGCCATCGAACACCCAGCAGCCATATCAGGTAACACAACGGTAACGCGATCTTGAGTTTCGAGACGTTCGGGGCGATTGGCTAAAATATCAGCCGTTTCTGCCATAAAGTGAACGCCACAAAAAACGATGACCTTACAGTCAACGTTATCGGCTGCCATCCGGCTCAACTGAAAACTGTCACCCCGCAAATCGCAATGGGCAATAACTTCATCTTGCTGATAATGGTGCCCGAGTATCATCAATTCCGAACCCATCTGTTGACGGACTTTGTCAATGCGGCTGGACAATTCTTCATTGGATAGCGACTTGTAAGGTTGCAATTCAAAAGCAGGAGTCGAATCTGTAATGGTCGCCATCATAGCGGTTCTCGGATAACAAAATTGCGGCAAGTACCGTTTTCACTAATTCTATTATGTACACTAATCTGTGTTTTGGGAACTGTGTCAGTCCCTGCCAAGAGTATTCAGTAGCAGGCATTCAGCGGCGCATAACTACCAAGATGGCAACGCATAGACTAATATAATTTAATAATCTTGGTATATGTTCGTGACATATCCACTATGAAACAACCTATTGTGATATGTCTTATCTATCCCGTACGACAACAAGCTCATGATTTTGCTGATCGATAATTACGATTCTTTTACCTACAACTTAGTTCAGAGACTAGGTGAAATGGATGCTACTTTGGATATCGAAGTGCACCGTAATGACCAGATTACCGCGGACGAGGTGCAAGCTAAACAACCCTCGCACATCATTATCTCGCCAGGCCCCTGCACCCCTAATGAAGCAGGCCAAAGCATGAATATCATCGAACAATTGATGGGAACGATTCCTATCTTAGGCGTTTGTCTTGGTCATCAATCCATTGGTCAAGTCACTGGAGCTACGATAGTCCGAGCCAAACAACTCATGCACGGCAAGACTGACGAAATCAATCATGACGACCAAGGAATTTTTGCTGGGCTGGCCAACCCATTTATCGCAACTCGGTATCATAGCCTCGTCATCGAACCCGCTACACTAAGTGACGATTTTCAAGTCAGTGCCTGGACGTTTGCGCCCGATGGTTCACGTGAAATCATGGCAATTCAACACAACTCCATGCCGCTATTCGGTTGGCAGTTTCACCCCGAGAGCTTCTTGTCAGATATCGGCCCTGAGATACTAAAACGCTTCATCCACACGTCGGTGTAATCACATAGCGAAAGCAACTCAATGTCAGCCTTGCCGAACACGCGTGCTACGTTACACATGATAAGTGTTTCCCAAGCCTGGCACGAAATATCTCAGCGAATCCCCCAACCCACTAGCTCCACGTGCCCACTCGCAAAAGCGCTCGGTCGATTCACCGCGACTGATATACAGAGTGACATTGATTCCCCACCGTTTGATAAATCAGTAGTGGATGGGTTTGCCATCCGCCTTGCTGACCTCCAGTCTAGCCAAACCCTTTTAATCAACGAAACTGTTCACGCCGGTCAAACGCCAACTCAGCCTGTCAAAACTGGTACAGCAACACAAATAATGACCGGCGCACCTATTCCGGCAGGCACGGAAGCAGTTGTCATGATCGAAGATTGCACTGTGAATTTGGCATCCAACACTGTCGCGGTACACAACACGACAGTCACGTTGGGCAGTCACATTATGCAGCAAGGGAAATCATTGAGCTGCGGCAATGTAGTGATTACCGCCGGTTCTAAAATTCGCCCTGTCGAAATTGGCCTGTTAGCAGAAGTGGGTTGTGCTGAAGTACCCGTTGCGACACAACCGAATGTTGCCATCATTTGCACCGGTGATGAATTAGTTGATGTTGAGCAACATCCTCAAGCTGGACAAATCCGCAACAGTAATGAGGCTTTGTTAATTTCGCTCGTTACAGCAAGCGGCGGCAAGGCAATTCCACTGGGAATCGGTCGCGATAATGAGCTGGAATTATCCGACAAGATTCAACAAGGACTACAGTCTGACGTGTTGCTGCTCTCTGGCGGCGTGTCCATGGGTGAGAAAGACCTCGTTCCCGCACTGCTGCAGCAAGCTCATGTGACAGAAGTTTTTCATAAAGTGCAGCTCAAGCCGGGTAAACCGCTGTGGTTTGGGCAAGCCGAGGACAGGCAACAACGAACGCTCGTCTTCGGATTGCCAGGCAATCCAGTCAGCAGCCTAGTTTGCTACATACTATTCGTGGCGCCGATGATCAGGGCCTATCAACAGGGAACTCGGGGAGACGACATCCAACCAGATTCCTATGCAGAATTAACCGCTCCACATACACTCCACGGCGACCGCCCCACTTATCATCCGGGGCGGTTGGATTGGATTTCGGGTAAATGGTCTGTCACGCCTTTGCCATGGAGCGGATCGGCCGACCAACAAGCACTCGCCCAAGCGAACTGTCTGGTCTTTTTCCAACCCCCACAACGCGAGTATGATGTGGGAGAACAAATTTCTGTCCTACCATTTCCTTGGTAAACACCAACACCTGTCACTTGCAATATATTTCAACAAGGAATCCTATCTCGCATGAGTAGGCCATCACCATTGTCGCGACGCATGACATTTGGATTGTCGCTGTGCGGTGGTTGCTTATTATGGACCGCCTTCCCTCCAATTAATTGGAGCTTCATGGCTTGGTTCGCGCCAATATTGTGGATGCCTCTGCTAAGGGCCGATAGGTTTGTTTCCAGTAAGTCACCCAAACGTTTAGAACGCATACTGGGAAACTCCTATACGCATATGTGGCTAGCACACGTCGTCTACTGGATGATCATGTTACAGGGGTTGCGACTGGCTCACTGGACGACGCATTTCGGCTGGCTCGCAGCAGGACTATATCTAGGGATTTACCTACCGTGCTTTGTTTTTGTAGGTCGCTGTTGTGTACACCGCCTTCGCATGCCGTTAGCGCTCGCAGCAGCGATCAGCTGGATTACATTTGAATGGTTACGTGGATACATTATTTCAGGATTTTCCATGGCGTGCCTATCCCACACACAAACCGACCATCTGATGCTAATTCAAATTGCCGACCTCGGTGGGAATCAAATCATCTCGCTGCTGATCATGCTAGTTGCTGGCAGTCTGTATTCCATTGTTGTGGCAGCACGAAATTGGTCGAATCGCACATCTGCAAAAAAAACTATCCTCGTGCATGCTGTATCCATCCTGTTGATGTTGGCGCTGACACTGACATATGGTTATCAGCAACTCGGTCGAACGTACTCGGATATGTCAAAACAGGCGATCGTAGGATTGATCCAAGGATCCATCGACACTCAGTTCGAATTAACACCTGAACAATATTCCGAGAAGAACAAACGCCAACAACAAAGTTACATTCAACAATCGAAATTGGCCCGCCAAGCAAACAAAAATTTATCGCTACTCGTTTGGCCGGAGTCGATGTATCCGTTTGGGCCAACGTACGTTACTGACCCCCAACCAGCAGCAATAATATACAAACCACGACATCAAGATTTTGCGGACATCGACGACGCCACTTTCCGTCAACATGTTGCAATAGTGCAGGATAATCTGCGTCGCTCAAATCAGGATCTGCTGGCACTACTCAATGGGAACTCCACTGAGTCAGCAAACAACAGCATACACTTGATTGCCGGAACCGACATTCATGACCTGAGTGTTGTGGATACACCCACTTACAATTCAGCAATTCTATTCAGCCCCGCTGGCAAGGTCCGCGACATCTATCGTAAGAGTCATCTCGTGATGTTCGGTGAATACATTCCACTTGGAAACCAGTTCCCTTGGCTTTATGATCTGTTGCCGATCGGACCCGGATTGGCCGCTGGCAACGGCGTGTTAATTTTCGAGATTGATGGTGTCGTCTTTGT
>DTSG01000083.1 GCA_012965455.1 Planctomycetaceae bacterium
TCGCAAAGGGAGCCCCGCGGACAATGGCTGCTTCGTTCAAGCCAATTGTCGAAGCAATCGTTTCGCCATCACGAACAACACTACAGCGCAACATCAAATGCTCCACGATCGTACAATTCCCATCAACCACATCCTGAAACGCTTGATTTAATTGATCTGGAGAAATCGAAGCTAGAAATCCCAACTTGCCAAGATTGACACCGACCACGGGGACCTGTTTACTGCTTACGTCTTTGGCTGCGTGCAGAATCGAACCATCTCCTCCTAGCACAATTGCCAATGCCGGCTGATCAGCAAGGTCGTCCACGACATTAAAGAATTTGTCTATGCATTCGCGAGTTCGCTGCTCTGCTTCTGCGGATATCTCATGACTACCACCCAGTACAACAACGTTGATACGAGATCCATCTTGTTTCACCCAAGTGGGCCTTGCCGAATTCTGATCGTCGCTCGAATTTGGTTCATTCATAGTAATTAGTCACGGTCTCTCACGCCTTATCTGAACTCAACGTCGTCGCGTCATCTACTGATATCTGAGTGCCCGCAGTTGTATTATGGTTGTTCGATTCATGGCAAACTCGATAGATGCCATCACTATCAAGTCCTAAATCTGTTAACAATTCTTGACGGCTTCCGTGTTCCACAAATATATCTGGTACGCCAAGTCGTCGTACGTGCCCCGTATTTAATTGACGCTGGGATGCAAACTCTAACACCGCTGAACCGAACCCGCCAATCAGCGCTGCTTCTTCAACCGTTACTACAAAGGGACTACTACGTAGCACGCGTGTGATGACATCTTCATCAAGCGGTTTCACAAATCTCGCATTGACCACTTCCACTTGAATGCCATCTTCTAGCAACCGATCTGCAGCAGTTAGGCAATCCGCTAACATGGCACCACAAGCTAAAATCGTACCGTCGCTGCCCTCACGGATTATTTCTGATTTCCCTAGTTCCACGGGTGCCCGCGGCGCCAAGTCACGAGACACTTCCGTCGCGACTCCTTTGGGGTACCGGATGGCACAAGCGGAGGAGTGGTTCACCGAGAACTCTAGCATCAATCGCAAATCCTCGCCGTCTGCTGGCGCCATCACAACGATATTCGGAAACAATCGCATATAGCCCAAATCAAACAAACCGTGATGCGTCGGCCCATCGGGACCAGCGAGCCCAGCGCGATCAAGCATGAAGGTGACAGGCAAATCCTGCAAACAAACTTCTTGGAAAATCTGGTCAAAACTACGTTGTAAGAATGTACTGTAAATAGCAACTATCGGTCTCAATCCGGCTTTAGCCTGACCAGCGGCAAAGGCAACAGCATGCCCTTCGCATATACCTACATCGAAAAAGCGGTCAGGAAAATCTGTTCGCACTTGCTCTAGCTTATTCCCTTGACACATCGCCGCAGTAAAACACGTCACGTCTTGATTCTTGCTGAGTTGCTCGTAAATGGCATCCCGCGCGTGGTTTGTATAGCTTGGCAGCCCAGCAGGGGTGGCATCGTCGAAAATCGCATGCTCTGCGGAACGCTCGAACACGGGCGGAGCATGAAATGTTCGCGGATCGTCCACCGCTGGTGTAAACCCATGACCTTTTTCAGTGACAACATGCAACAAAACGGGGCCTTCTAAATCTTTCACCATCTTCAAGTACTTACGCAACAGCGTAATATCATGGCCATCAATTGGACCCAAGTATCGAAAACCGAGCTCCTCAAATAACATCCCGCCGTGCAAGCCAGCTTTGACAGCTTCTTTCATCTGAGCCAAAAATCGCTCGGCCGGATCCCCGACCAATGGCACCTTATTTAAGACTCGCCCGATTTCTGACTTCAAACCCGAATACAAACTCGTCAGCCGTAAGCGATCTAAGTAGGAGGCAACGCCGCCGACTCGCGGGCAGATTGACATTTCATTGTCATTCAAGATGACCAGCACATTTCCCTCTGCGTTATTCATCGCTTCATAGACAACGCCCGAGGGAAAAGCTCCATCACCAATCACGGCGATTGCCCGGCGGTCGCCTGCACCCTTTAATGTATCGCCGCTGTGAATCCCAAACGCCGAAGACACACTCGCCCCCGCATGACCCGTCATAAATAAATCATATTCGCTTTCTGCTGGATTGGGATAACCCATCAAACCACTTTTGGTGCGAATCGACATGAACTGCTTGTAACGACCCGTCACCAACTTATGTGGGTATATTTGATGGCCCGTGTCCCAAATCAAGCGGTCGCGGCGAAAGTCAAAAGTGCTATGCAACGCCAGACACAATTCGACCACTCCTAAATTAGACGCAAAGTGTGCCGACCGTTCACTGAGCAACTCACACAACACATCACGAATCTCGACAGCAACATCGCCCAATTCGGCATTGGACATGCTCTGCAACGGCTCGGCCGTATCTAATCGATTGAGATTTGGATGTTTCATAAGGTCTCGTGATGTTTCACTGTTTGATCTACGACTAATTAGTTCGCGACAATACAATCTTAGCCAATTGCCTCAGCCAGCTTGCGCTTTCTCCAAATACAGTCAGCTCAGCTTGTGCCTGTTGAATCAACTCCTCTGCATATTCTCGACTTGCCGCAATTCCCATCAAACTGGGGTATGTCAGTTTACCATGTTCTGAGTCTTTACCAGTCTGTTTTCCGAGCTGCTGCTGATCACCCTCGCAATCTAGTAAATCATCTACCACCTGAAAAGCTAATCCTAGTAACTGTCCATACGCATCTAGGTGGGCAATCTGTTCATTATTGGCAGCAGCGGCAATCGCTCCTAATCGCAAGGAAACACGAAACATCGCTCCCGTCTTGCGATGGTGAATCTGCCGTAATAAGTCTAGATCTCCCGCTTGATGCTCAGCTGCTAAGTCATCCACTTGCCCACCAACTAACTGACAGGGGCCAGCTGCTGTGGCTAGGGCTTGGCAAGATGCCGCTCGTATTTCTGCAGACGTTTCACTGCTTGAGACAACCTGAAACGCTAACGCTAGTAGCGCGTCTCCTGCCAAAATAGCATTCGCTTCGCCAAACTTAACATGACATGTCGCCTGCCCGCGACGCAATAGGTCGTCATCCATCGCTGGCAAATCATCGTGAATAAGAGAGTAAGTATGGATCATTTCAACCGCACAAGCGTTGGCCAGGGTAGCACTAGAACGTTGACCGCAAGCGTCACTCGCCATAAACACCAATAATGGTCGCAATAACTTACTCGGCGCCAACAGCACATACCGCATCGCTTCTTCAAGCACAGTCGGACAACCAGCTTGAGGCTGCGTCCATTGGTCAAGTGCAGCGTGGATATTCGCGCTAGCAAACTCCATATACTGAGAAAGAGTGTGAGTTGAGTCGGTTGCCATGTGTGGTGAATCCAAGCAGCAGGTACTAATCACATTGAAGGACAGAAAAACTCGATGGGCAATTGTTGTTTCATTGCCTACAGTTCTACTTTAAATCAGCATGGTCTAATCGTCTAGTTCTTCTTGCGTGGAACGACGCTTAGCACGTGAAGACTGCTTTTGTTCCAAAGTCGTTTCTTCATCCGCAAAGGGCTCTGTGACGGCATTTCCATCCGCGTCAACGCCCGTCAAAACCTCTATTCGTCGCTCGGCTTGCTGGAGTGTGTCATGGCACTGTTTAAGCAGGGTTACGCCGGTTTGATACTGAGCTAGAGACTCCGTCAAATCCAACTGCCCCTGTTCCAGTTGTTCCACAACGCCTTCAAGTCCCTCCAGAGCCTCTTCGAATGTCAACTCTTCAGCGGCAGCTGCTTTTTCCTTGGCCATGCTAATATCCTCTTTCTTTTCTCGTAAAATATCGGACTTAATTTGAATCGGGTTCCAGTGACTTCACGATGCTGGTGAATTTACCGTTGGCAAGCTGCGTGAGCAGTTCCTGCCCAATCTGAATGTCTGTTACGCTCCGCACCACAGTTGCCTCAGACGACTGAGTCACACTGTACCCACGCTGTAACACCTCGAGTGGACTCAGGGCTGACAGTCTTGCCGCCATTACCGACACCTGCTCGTGACCCTGCTGTAGTGCCAATTCAATCGCACGCGCAAGTTCCTTTTCAAGATCGTCAATCGCGCGAGCACGCAGGTGCAAGCCCTCGTGAGGATTCGACAGAACCGGTCTGGAGCAAAGCAACTTTAACCGTTGTCGGGCCGAGTCAAGCCGAGCTTGTAACAAAGTCACGAGCCGTTGCCGCAAGACCATGAGATTGCTGCGAACTTCACTTTCCTGCGGCACAGCAATTTCCCCGGCCTCGGACGGAGTCAGAGCACGGCGATCCGCCACAAGATCCGCTAAGGTAACATCGATCTCATGACCGACTGCGGAAATGACCGGAATCGAACAATTGAATATTGCCCGCACCACCTGTTCATCATTGAAACACCACAGATCCTCCATGCTGCCACCGCCACGGCCGGTGACAATTAGATCTGGAGGTGGCTGCATTTGATCCGCTAAGTGGATACCGTTGGCAATCTCACTGGCTGCGGCAGTACCTTGCACGCGGACCGGAATAACGACCACGTTAACACTGCTCCAACGGCGACGGACGACCTCTAGAAAATCACGAATCGCCGCTCCTGTCGGACTTGTCACAAATGCAATCCGCTGGGGCATCCAGGGTATCGGTTTTTTGTGCTCCGCTGCAAATAACCCCTCCGTCTCCAAGTTACGACGCAGTTGTTCAAATGCCTGCTGCAGCGTACCTTGCCCTTGGGATTCAACTCTGTTGACTACCAGTTGATAACTCCCACGGACAACGTATAGATCAATTTTTCCGCAACAAAGAACCTGCTGACCGTCTTCCAGATCAAAAGGAAGTCGTTGAGCCGTATTGCGCCAGATAACCGTTCTGATCGTCGCTGGAGCATCCGGGAGAGAAAAAGATAGAGGGCCAG
>DTSG01000084.1 GCA_012965455.1 Planctomycetaceae bacterium
GAAACTCTCTGGGATGCTTTGGATGCCGGGGGGAAGGCTGATGCTGGCTATGAGTTGGCAACAGGTACAGGTATGATTATGGGTAACTCGGTGAGCGACTACGAGAAGTGGTGTCACCAAGGGCCAGCCGTCAACGATCTTACGTTGATAGAATATTGGCAACAGACTCAACGCTGGACACATCAGTACAACGAGGAGTACCTGAAAGCCCTGCAAGCTCCGTTGACTTCGGAGTATTTCAAGAAGTTCCGCCAGTTGCCTCTCGCCCAACAGCGCAAGCAACAGGAAGCGTACCAGCAGAATGCCTTTATGAACTCCGTGTTCTACGGGCAAAGGATTAACGTCAAACAGGCGGTTGAGACTTACACGAGTCTGCCTACGGTTATTGATCCTAATGCAAGCTCTAGTTCTCCCTGGCAAACTGGCCTCGGTGGCTGTGTTACTGCTCCAACGATTGAGTACAAGTCCAACACGCTTGGTATTCGCACACAGTTGAACGATTGCTCTCGCACTTGGGACAACGAAGGTGCGGCATTGAACTTGGACATCTTGTTCGAGACTATCTATATGCTAAAGCGTGAGCGTGAGAACTCCGGCGGCACGGTGGACACCATCGACGCCATGACGGATCGGTTCACATCTGCCAAGATCAGGGACTTGATGACCAAATACTACAAGGCCAAGTATTCTTCTGACCTGACGCTGTTCATGCAGCCGAAACAGCAAGTTACATTCAATGGTCAAGTGGTCTTTGAGTACAACAAGTACGATTTACCAGACCAAGGGGTTAGCCTGGCCGTCTTCACGGATACATTCTTTGATGACAAGCTGGGTGCAACGCTGTCAGTCACAGACGGGTCAACGGTCAACAGGAACATCGGTCGTCAACTCTGGTTGATTGACTGGTCGGACATTCAGATCAACGTCCTCAAGACTGCGAGTGTGAAGCGTCAGACCAACACCGCTGATGACCTCTACAACTGTGTCATTCAGCCCAATGTCTCCCACTATCAGTTGAATAGTAAGACATACGAGGTGCGTGTGGGTAACACCAACCGTCACGCTTTGGTTGAAAACTTCAGCGACGCCTCACCTAGCGTGAGTGTTGCCGGAGCGGACGTAACTATCACCTAATAATTAACATTGGGTAGGGGTCTTAACCGGCCCCTGCCCTTAACCTTATACTGATATGCCATTGATTAAATCATACGACACGTTCTCGGACGTTAAAGAACACATTAAGCGGGGACACATTCTGTCAGCCGGGGCAACGATTACAGTACCCAGCAACAAGATAATCACCGTTACGGATTCATTTCATTTTTTGTTGGCCGGAACGAATCAGGTCGAAAGAATCAACGCTACTGTGACGGCTCCGGCTGGCCAGGTTTTGGTTTTAATGCGAGCATCTGGAGGAGCAACGGTTACAGTTATGAGCGGTATTGGCAGCGGCAATATAGATCTTCAAGGGGCTGATGCTCCATTGAACGCACCCAATGATACCTTAACTCTAATGTACGATGGCACAAAGTGGGTCGGACTAGCCTCAAGGTTGAGCGCAACTGGCGACGTCACCGACGCTTAATTTAACATAGGCTGTATCATGGCAGACAAGCCCAGGAAGGCGCAGCTAATGAACAGGGACGGCACATTTGGCCGCCCCAAGCCGAAGCCGAAGCCCAAAAGAAAAAAGGGTGGACAGCGGTTACAGGACTTGTCCCGAGAGAGGAGCCTTAAGAAGAGAGCCAATAAAGCTCTGGAAAAGTTAAGGCAACGACAACGAATACACGAGCAATGGGAGAGGCGGCCCGCTAAAAAAGGTGACTGGCAACTCGCAGGGAAGTTCGGGTCGGTGTCAAACGGGCCACGCCCCGACAACCCTAGAATATAAAATATCATGGCAACTCCAGGCGGGAAAAAGAATGGAAAAGTTAATGGACTTGCCCGGCGTCCGAAGCCGTCGCGTCCGAAGTCGAAGCCGAAGCCGCAACCGAAGAAGCAGCCGAAGAAGCCAGGGGCCACCAAGAGAGCCGGTCTAGTTCTCTTTTGCCGCACAGAGCCTCGCAAGAATCGAAAGTAAAATATCATGGCACGGAAAAAGAAAGATGAAGACATGAAGGGGCCGAGTTATTATCGGCAGTCAGGGACAGGTCATGGCTTCGGCCCATCCAAGCCCAAGCCCAAGCCCAAGCCCAAGGGCAAGCCCAAGCTGGAGCGACCGTCCCGTCCGTCGTCACTCAAAGGGGACATCGCTCGGCTCCTCTTTCGCGGTTCCTTTGGTGGCAGACCATACTAATATGGACGCACCATACAGCAAGTTGTTGAAGGTCGGGAAGCGGGCAAATCAGGTTCGCGGGCTGATTCAAAAGTCCCCGCTTACCATTGTCGACACGGTGCTGGACGTAACAACCGGCTACACGATACCGAAGATCGCTCAAAACATTGCGAGGAAATTTATAAATCCCTTAAAGGACAAGATCGCGCCGTCCTTGCCTAGCATTCCAAAGGCAAAGGTCAGACCCTACACGCCAACGCCGAGGTCGGAACGACCACAGACGAGGAAGAAGGGCGGCCAACGGTTGATGGAGATGAGCGAATGGACATCGAGGAACAGCTCTGGGATGAAATTTCCACCCACCTAAACACCTACAGAATAATAATATAAAATTTTGCTCCATCTGTTCTGTCTCTGCTACTGGGGTCGGGGGAAACCTCGGCCCCTTTTTTTCCTTGAAATAGTGTTACCCTAAATTTAGGTTACTAACAATGGCTGCGAAATTTTACAGCGGATCCCCGATCAACGGAAAGAAAATGGACGGGTTTACCTTTGTTTTCGAGGGCGTAGATGTGGTTTCTGGTAGGTGGCGCGGCATCTTTAAGACTGATGAGGTTGCCGAGATTGCAGCACTAGACAAGCTCACTTCTGATGGGCTGGTAAAGGAGATAGACCAAGAAACCTACGATTATTTTTTGAAAAAAAAAGAGGCCCGGCACAAGGTGACTCCCCACATGAACGCCGCGTCAGAACAGCAGGGTGTGGGTCTTGCGGAGGATCAAGCTCCCAAGGAGTCCGTAGAGGATGAGTCTGAAGTCCTTGAGGTTCAACAGGTTGCAAAGCCAATAAGGGAGAAGAAGGGAAGGAAGAAATAATTATGGCACGGAAAAAGAAAGATATGATGGGGCCGAGTTATCATCGGCGAAAAGGATCAGGTCATGGCTTCGGCCCGTCTAAACCCAAAACCAAGCCCCTTTCTGGCAAGGCAGCATCAAAGTTCAGGCTGGATACCCAGAAAGCCATAGCTCGGCAGAAATTTAGGGAAGACAGTTCTCCGACCAGGCTCAAGGCAATCGAGGAGAGTGAACGCCGGGTTCGCAGAAACAACAGGAACAAGTAATGACCTGGGCAGAATTCAGGACAGCGGTTAAGGAACTAATCACGGTGGACGGTGTTCGCGTAGGGGTGGCGACATCCCCTACTGGCAGCGGTACGCCTTACCTGACTAGGATGACCCGGAATGGAGCCGCTGAAGTGCTGTCCCATGTGGAGTATTACAGCAAGAACAACATCACAAAGTACAATCTAGCCGGGATCAGCGGACATCGCCCCCTCACAACCGAGGGTAACGCCAGCCTGGGGGAGCTTCCGGGTGGAGCCAGGCCGCAGGAAGCCTACAGACTTTTCTATGATTCAGCCGAGGTGGCGGCCAGCCCGCCCACGGATGACGAGGGGTGCAACCGAACCCCCTTGGCTAACTACCAATACACAAACCGAAACGACATGATCTGCGCTCACCCGATGATAAGCAAAGGGGCGTCGCTCATAGCAATTGGCAAGGCTGGTGATTTCTACGTCTATCCCTCCCTGGATCGGGAGGAGGTTTTGGAGGTTCATTGGGACGGCTTCGAGGTCAGTCACGCTGATGCCGACAAGGTTCCCTATGATGAGCCGATGGCGGAATGTGTGGCAGAATTTGTGAAGGCAAAGATCACGCGGGAAGTAGATAAGGATTTGAAGCTCCATGATTCGTACTATGCGAGCTTCCGAAAGAAACGACAGGAACTTTACATAAACAGTTTTGGCCGACAGGCTTTAAGAAGGAACCCAAGTGGGGGTGCGACCAGCTTGGCCTGTGCAACTTAATAAATAAAATGAGTCTAGTAAATACAACTGATGTTGGCAGCAGCGCGACTGTGCCGGATGCAGGAGCAACAACCAAGTGGAAGGATTACATTTGGATTCGCAGATTAGGAGCGGCTGGTGAAGCCAAGTTCTACATCTGGAACGAGAATGCCACAAGCGACGCCACCTACCTGAAGTGGCAGGAGAAGAGTGATGTAGTGGTGAGCGACATACCAATGACCGAAGGGCAAATGCTGGTTGGAGGTACTGGAAATGTCGGGACAGCAGTTGCTTTAAGTGGTCATGCCGAAGTTACTAAAACGGGTGCAGTCACAGTTAACGCCGTTGCTGACGACAAGATCACGAACGCAATGGTAAAGAGCGACGCGGGCATTACTTCAGGCAAGCTGGCAGCCATTCCCTATGCCAAGGTGACTACGCAAGTCGACGGAGTGGGCCAAGTAGCGAATGCTGATCTTGCGGGAAGCATAGCCAACGACAAGCTGGTGGGAGGCATATCTCAAGGCAAGCTGGAGGGTTTAATTCCAGTCAGCAAACTTTTTCTCGCTGACGGCGACATTCCGTTTGGCAAGATCGACAAGATATTTGAGAAGAACATTGATATACAGGGTGTCGTCTCAACTGCGAATGGGAACTTTCCAGAGTACAGCACCCCTACGGGTATGGCTATTCCGCAAGTTGATGACAATGGAATAATAGCCACCATTGCGGACACAACGCCAACTCCAAGTGCCGCATGGCAAGCAAGCCAAACACCGCCA
>DTSG01000085.1 GCA_012965455.1 Planctomycetaceae bacterium
CCATCATCGTATGGCCCGTTTAATCGAGTCGCTACCTGAAGAGGCGACAGCAAAAATGGGATACCTAGTGAGCGGTCAGATTCTAGAAAGCGTCGATGACCTTACTCGTCAACTAAATACGGCGGCCTCACAGTTCACCAATATTATCCTCGCGGAGTAGAGGGATCATGCTATCCCCAGCGATTCCGCCCGTTTTTATCGTGTATTGGATTGCTATTGAAACGCGAGCCGTTTTTTGTCGATAATAGCAGCAATAAGGTGTATATACCATTTTTTAAAATGTGAGCTGCGATGCGTTCCCGACAATATCTCGTTCTATTTTTATGCGGTTTTATAGCGTTCAGCTTTTCTAGCACCGCTACGGTTGCATACCAAGATACTTCGGACGCTCCCAAAAAACCCGTCGACAAAGACAGCAAACCAAAAGACGACGATCCTGACGCGAAGGATGACAAAAAGCCCGCACCGCGACCCACCGTTCGAAAGACTTACACCCGGGCAGAACTTCTAGCTCGCACCCGCATGCTCTCGTCCTCCCGCATGCCCAACATGTGGGGTGACTTCTTTGATGGCACACCTTATCCATTGACACTAAATGATCTCAGCGCTTTACCACCGGATTGGCTTAATGCGGACACTTCGCCGGGCGCTCAACTGAAAGGCCTCCGTCTTCCCAGGGCAGGTGGCTTGGGGCTGCGGCGTATAAAACTTGCAGAAAATAGTAGCCCATTGCCCATGGACCGTTGGATTGGCAACTACAATCTTTTTGATAACGTCGACAGAATCGGAGACGTAACGCGATTCACGTTTGGCGTCGAAAAGACGTTTGATGAAGGACTGAAGTCATTCGAAGCCCGCATATCTTTTGCCCACACGCTTTCCAGCAACCAAATCTATAGAGTCCCGCTCGGTAGTTCTCCCTTCGTAACTAAAAACCTTGACGACGAATTTGGAAACCTCATTCTCACCTATAAGCAGATAGTCCGCCCACTTGACGACGGCATCGTAACCGCCGGAATCGGCGTCGGTCTCCCCACAGCAGACGATCAATTTCTGTTCAATCAAAACGCAGCTAACCCCGCGCTTCTGATGAAAGTACACAACGACGCGGTCCACTTAATGCCATTTATCGCGTTCATGCGACAGCCAAACGACAAGTTGATGATTCAGGGATTCGCACAAGTCGATTTCGCAACTAGCGGAAACCCGGTCTTAATCAGAACGACCCCTGCACCAAGCCCACTCACGAACGCTGCAAAAATCGAAGCGGTTCCGCTTTTGTTTCTCGACCTGGGGCTAGCCTATAAATGGATCGAAAATCGGGAAGGCCTCATCAACGCCGTCACGCCGTTGCTCGAGCTTCATTATTCACTGGGAATGCGAAACCGGGATCAGCTGCAATTTGGACAACCCGGATCTCAAGTTTTCGACTTTGAAACATCCGGTCGCATCAGTGTATTAAACCTCACCGCTGGGGCCTCACTGCAAATGGGTGATTCAATCTTTGTCCGTCCAGCTGTTTCTATTCCTTTGAGCAATGGTGCGGGTGCTAGCTACGACTATGAATTCGGCGTCCATGTCAATATTTTGCGTTAGCGTCATTTGGTATCGAGGTTATAAACAGGGTCGAATTTCTCCGGATCTCCTTCGATGCCCTCATGCGCCCATAGCGACAACAACAGCGATGGTCGGTCATCAATAAACCCTGTCGTTTCCATTACCCGCTCAAGCATCGCAATACATTCAGTAAATTGCCGGCCACAGAAACACGCCAGTGCACTCTCGTAGACTTCTTTGTTTCGTCTCCACTGCGCCGCTACTTGCAAATCCTGTAATTCAAAGACAGTCGCTGGTTGCTTAATACCAACCACACGCACCTGGCAAACCTCACGCAACAAAAACTCGTCGCCAATCAGTTCCTCTGAACTATCGGTAATAAGAATTGAGACACCTAATTGCTTAGTCGCTCCTTCCACCCGACTGGCAAGATTAACCGAATGACCCATCGGTCCATATTTAATGCGGTGACGGCTACCCGCATTGCCCACAAGGGCCTCACCCGAGTTTATGCCAATGCCCACCTTCAACGGCATTCCTGCTCGTTCCGCCCACTTGTCATTTAATGCCGGCATGGCCGCTTGCATGGCAAGTGCTGCTCGACAGGCACGCTGGGCATGATCCGCTTGATCCAACGGAGCGTTCCACATCGCCGCCATCCCATCACCTGCATAATTGATAATCGCGCCACCTGAATCCAATACGCACTGGGTCAGCGCATCCATCACGTCGCGCATCATCGTATATATACCCTCAGCGCCCATCGTTTCGCTGATAGCTGAGAAGTTCCGCAAATCCGCAAATAGACAACTGATAAAGCGTTGCTGCCCCTCTAGAAACGTGGGATCGCGTTCAAGCTCGCTAGCCAACTCCGGCGACACAAACTCCTCGAACTGAATCCGCAATCGAGCAACTTTTGCCTCGCGTTCAATCCGAGCTAGTCCAGCGGAGACGCTACAGGCAAGTAGCTGCATGACCTGAGCTTCTAAGGGCGTAATCCCCGCGCTGCCGGTGTCCATTTGCTCTCGCGCGCCATAGACAGCGCCTATTACTTCACCGTCACTTCCAAACACAGGACTTGCAACCACGGAATCGACGTTCGCTAAACTCTGAGGTGAATCCATTTCGGATACCGGTTCATAGAATGTTCTAGCTTCCGTCTGCATCCGCTGTAAAACAGAACGGCTGAATGTTAGATCGTCGACCGCTTTGTGGGAACTCTCTGCCGCACTCCGCCAACCATGCTTGTCTAATAACAAGACCATTCCGTGATCAAGCCCAATCGACTTAACAACTGCGTCCGCCGTTTCTTGATAGAACTCAGGTGAACCCGCGGCCGATTGCTGTACAGATAGTATCGACTCCAGCCAATTGGCAATCGTAGCACCTTCCGGGGTGGTGTCGCCTGATAACATGACCGTCGCTTGGGTTTCGGTAACACTACTAAATATAGGTGCGGAAATCGTGGCGACGTTCCGATTCCCCTCGGGTAACTCAATATTCATCCCCAGTTTAACTGTCGTTCGTCCCAGTCCAATGGTAGTCGGAACCTGTACAATTGCCGTGGCCCCTGTGGCGATGACTTGACCAGACTGCAGCTTAGCTTCAGCAGAACCTATATTACTGACTTGGATCCCCTCGTCACATACTGTCAACCGCATCTGCTGCCGCGACACATAGCGGTCCTTGATAATGATGTGCTCGGAATTGTCCTCCGGCGCAATTCTGCCAAGCGTCATGCTCCCGCTTAACACACCTTCTTCGACCTGTTCGGAGTTGGTAATTAGTATTTTGTACATAAGCTCTCAATGTACCACAGGCACCAGACCTAGAAAAACAACGCGACTGCGAATTTAGCTCTTTCCCTTAGCTGTTAAAAGCGCGGGCAAAAAACTCAGATGCGTTGACTCGCATAGCCGCTTCATGTGGGCACTGGGATACACAAGCGGGTCCGTTATCGTGCAAGTCACTGCACATATCACACACCACCGCTCGCTCCGTGGGCACTTCGACAACGGGCAACGCAACACCCTCAGCGGTCGCGTAGGTGATTACGCCCGCGGATTGAACTGGGTCCAACCGCAAAGACATTACTACGGCACCATCGGAAATAACTCGAGATTCAGCACCCTGCGGAATATCAACTGACACCGCGATCCAATTTGTCTTACGCGAAACCAAATCAATTGAATCAATCATCCCTTCGAACACCCCCCGTTTTGCCTGTCTTGCGTCCTGTAACAACTCGAGCTGGACTCCGTTGAGCCACACCGTGGGCGTGACGGATTCACAAACGATTGTCAAACGACCGACCTCGGCCGTAGTTGTTTCCTCCGCCGGAATTGAAAACTGACTGCGGAACAAAACAGATTCAACCAATTTGGGATCACCGTGACTCCAACGTTCAGGATTTATGGCGACCAAATCCTGCTGAAAATCAATCGACCATGAAAACGGGGAAATAGATTTCGTCCAACGTCCCTGCTTACCGCCAGTCTGCCAGTCAGTCGATGCACAACTTTCTACGCAATACTCCCAATCAACGCTTTGCTCCATAATCCAACCGACATCATGCATTTGAATTGAATCATAGGGACACTGTCGTTCACACAACGAACACCCGATGCACCAATCCTCAATAACGATCTGCCCGTCATCGCCTCGTTGAATTGAGCCAACTGGACAACCAATCATGCACGACGGGTTAAAGCACTGACGGCAAGCGGAAGGAACTAAGAATCGATCAAACCGCGGGCCATCTAAAAACAGCCGTGAGTACCCATCGTCGTGACTGCCAATGCAAGCCTCAACGCAATCTCCACAGCGGGTGCAAGCGTCCAAGTCGATCAACAACAGATTCTGGCCTTGAGCTAATCCTTGGTCGTGGAAATCAGGGGTGGTATCCCAGGCCGACGTAATAAAATCCTGCGTGTCCATTTCCAATTCAGCAGTCCTTTCCAACACCAGTTCATCGGCACGACTTTTCAATTCTGCAGATGATTCCAACACCGTAAGAAATGCACTCGATTCAATGCGTACCAGTTCCACGCGTCCAGCGCGGATGCCTGTGCCTTCAACAGCGTGGTCGTAAGCGATACACGTGGCAGTTCGCGGCGCGTTATTGATCACGCCCATTTCCCCCAAACATTCTCCCCGTGATAAATACCCCAACACCTGTTTCGGACCATTCCCTTGTCTCGTTTCAGGGAGCATGCCTGCCAATAAACTATTTAACAAATGGTAATTCGCGGTTCGAACTTGAATCGGCGACCAAGCTTTTTTTACGCCCGTAAGCCCTTTCGGATAGTTCCCTACCACGTCAATGAACCCACTAA
>DTSG01000086.1 GCA_012965455.1 Planctomycetaceae bacterium
AAATGGTGCAGTTGTTCGACAAGAGTTACAAACATTTATTGCAGAACAGTTGCAACTTCAAGGATACAAGCAAGTAACCCTAACCTGAGGATCATGTTTTTCATTGCACGCCTCACATTTCACAATGGTAATCATGTCTTACAAATGCCGCATGATTCTATAAGCAAACAGTCATCGCCCCAACGAAAAGATCACACACAGCGCCTTTCCGGAAACCCGCCCTGCATTTGCAATCGACTCAGCTGTAGGTTGTTTTCAATCTTCTTGGTCTTCATCGTCGGTCGAACCGCTGGCTTGGTCTGAGTCCGCTTCCAATGTTTCTTCGTAGTTGCTTTCCAATTCATGCTGTTCTTCCAACCGTTGCATCTGCGCGTCATTTTCAGCTTTGATCTCTTCAGCTGCCTTCTCAACACTCCGTTTCAGCTTGGCAACCATAGGTAACCCGATTCCGGCACAACATAAGATGAGCAACACGCAGAAACCGCAGCCCAGCATGATCATCTTCTTCTTCTTAGATGTTGCCACCGGCGGTACGTCACCGACGATGTTGGAAGATTGATCTGGTAATTCCGCGTCTTTTGTATCCGTGGTCTTTTCTTCCGGATTCTTATTTTCCATCTTTATCCTGCCTTTCGACAACTGTTGCGAGAATGGTCTCTATAATCCTTACCCCGCTTTCCATCCTACCAAATCACACAGCCGCCGACCAAGTTTTTCCATGCTGGTGATTTTTTGTCTTCTGCGGTATTCACGCAGCTACGCCCAGGTCTTTGTTTCCAATACGTATGGTGCTAAAATTACGCGACAGCGGTAATTTCTACTCGCTTCACTCACAAAGTACATCTTTAAATCGGTTTTTAAAACGACATGACACATCAACACTTCAGCTATTCATCACTCGCGTTGCTTCTCTCCGCATTTTGTTACGGAGTTCTAGCGCCCTCAGTACAGGCGAAACGCCCCAATGTTATTGTCATCATGAGTGACGATCAGGGTGGTGGTGACTACGGCTTCCTTGGTAACAAGGTAATCCGCACACCTGAACTCGACGCGATGTACCAGCGGAGCGCCATGCTCAGCAGGTTCTATGTCAGTCCCGTTTGCGCCCCAACTCGCGCCAGTCTCATGACGGGTCGATACAACTACCGCACGCGGTGCATTGATACTTATGTCGGCAGGGCGATGATGGACGGCGACGAAATCACGATTGCGGAGATTCTTCGCGATGCGGGGTATCGCACTGGTATCTATGGCAAGTGGCATCTAGGCGACAACTATCCGTTGCGTCCGATGGACCAAGGCTTTCAGGATTGTCTCGTCCATCGTGGTGGCGGCATCGGACAACCTTCCGATCCCATCGGGGCGGAAGGCAAGTACACCGACCCGACGCTTTTCAAAAATGGTGTTGAAACAACTATGTCGGGCTACTGCACTGACATTTACTTCGATGCGGCGATGAAGTTCATCGAATCGTCAGTTACCGAAAATAAAAACTTCTTCACGTACATTGCTACCAACGCGCCGCACGGACCGTTCCATGACGTACCCGAAGAACTGTATCAGCAATATCTCAAGGTCGACTTCAGACCGATCCTCATAAACAAAAACATCCAACCGCAACGATTGAAAACTGAAACGGACAAACTCGCGCGGATCGCCGCCATGATTACCAACATCGATGAAAATGTCGGGCGGCTGTTCAACAAACTCGACGCCCTAGGAGTGCGTGAGAACACGATCGTGGTCTATCTAAACGATAACGGACCCAACTCGATGCGCTATGTGGGTAATATGCGCGGCATGAAGACGCATGTCGATGACGGTGGTGTCCGCTCTCCACTGTTGTTTCACTGGCCAGCGAAGGTGGAACCCCTTAAAACATCCGATGCTCTCTGTGCCCATATCGATGTATTGCCAACCATCCTCGACGCATGTGACGTGCCGGCACCTGCGGACCGCAAAATTGACGGCAGAAGTTTCTTGCCGTTGTTGACGAGTGACAATGCCAACTGGCCAACACGCCAGGTTGTCCTGCAAACCCACCGAGGAAACGTGCCACAAAAGTTCCATCACTTTTCGCTGCACGAAGACTCATGGAAATTAGTCCATCCAAGCGGCTTCGGCAAAGAAAGTTTTTCAGGCCCGCCACAACTTCAGCTTTATAATTTGAGTAGAGACCCGCGGCAACAGACCGACGTTTCCGCAGAACACCCGGATGTCTTCAAGCGGCTGATACAGGGTTACGAAGATTGGTTCGCTGATGTCAGCTCGACACGGCCGGATAACTACGCTCCGCCGCGTATCGTCGTGGGAACAGTTCACGAAAAACGCTCCGTGTTGACACGGCAGGACTGGCGACATGCCTCGGGAAAACCTTGGGCATCTGACTCCAACGGATTTTGGCTGCTGGAAGCGCGTGAAGCGGGCGCCTACGAAGTCGAACTGATTTTCAAAGCAGGACATCCGGCTGGCAAGGCGACGATCACCGCAGGCTCTGCGAAAACCCAAGTCGACCTCTCGGCTGGCAAAGCCGGCGGTCATTTCACGCGGATGCAGCTACCCAGCGGAAAATTCAAGTTCTCAGTCGACGCCGTGCTGGACGGGAAAACGCAGGGGCCACACCAAGTAATTCTAACGCGGAAATAAAGTTAGACGGGCTGCGGCACAGTAGGCGCTGCACCGGTTTGTTAGCCGCTGCGATTAGACCTATTTGTCAACTTTCCAATGATCCACTTAAGCAAAGCGAAAATATCGTCTACCCAGTCCAACCACGCGATTAGTACAATCATTCGTCTGCCGTTCGTCTAACAATACCCCCCACGTTCTCGGTAACGCACGGTTCAAACGGTAGCTTACTACGTGTGGCACAACAAGAGCAAACCGGCAGAACCGCATCCCCGTTGGATACGGAAAGGTGGGCGGGATTTAACCTGTCTGCCTCAGCGTAGTGCAAACCTTCTACTCCTCAGGTGTTTTCCGAACACGACCGAAGAACCAGATAGCCAATTTGAAAATCACATATATAAGGAAAAGATAGAACGCAAACCACCCGGCGTTCTGCATGACGCTGTAGTCAATGTTCGCCACCATAACGCACCTCCAATTCACTCCGGAACAAACACATGAACGATTTTCAAACGTACCCTTGTAGAGGCCGCCTGCGACCAACATACCAAATCACAACACTACGTGCTAAATCAGGCACCGCCCTCAGTTACACGACGGCTGGATACATCGACAAAAGCGATCAGCTAAACAGAGGATCCATCGCTGGTGCCTGTTCGATAAGTTGGATCAGTTCGTTCGGAAACTGCGACTGCAAACGCAGTGCCCCAATATCAAAAAACGTCCTCAGAACGGTGCCAAACAAGTGCTCCGGCGTATAAGGCGTACTGACTGGGCGGTTCGCCTGACCATCGCTCTGACCAATCACCTGACCGTTGGTGATCCCACCCCCGGAAATAAGCAAGGAGGTTAACTCACCCCAGTGTTCGCGACCACCGTTCTTATTGATCCGCGGAGTTCGACCCATTTCACCGGTCACGATTAACATCACCTTGTCCTGCAATCCCCGCTGGTGGATATCTTCAATAAATGCGGAAACAGCATGATCCACCTGATGGGCCATTGGCGGAAACGCCGTCATGTTCTTAGGACTGTTTCCATTAGCATGGTGATCCCAGCCACAGTCGGAAACGGTTACAAACCCACAACCACGTTCCACCAGCCGACGCGCCAACAAAAGCTGGTGACCCAGCAGGTTCGACGTTCGGCGAAGATCCCCGTAGCGATTTAATGCGGACATATTAAATACAGATGTTGTGTCATACCTTGCCATCGTCTCCGGCCGCTCTTGCCCCAGATCAAAAGCATCGGCTACCCCCCGCGTGATCACATCAAAAGCCTGTTGCTGAAATTTATTGGTCCCCTCTAATGCACCTGACGTATCCGCAAACCTACGGATCGCATCCAGCTTACTAAGCAACAATCGTCTGTCGGCAAAACGGTTCTGAGTAATCTTGAGTTTCAGATTCTCCTTTAGTTTGCCACCACCGGTTGGATCAAAAGCACCAAAGCTGGGCCCCAGTAAGCCTGGGTCCGTAAGTGTCGGTAAGGCACTTGTTTCAAAATTCCGGCCTAGCTGTAGGTCGGGCCGGATCGCTTCCGGCTTGAGGAGAATATTCGATGGAATTCCTGTCGCCGAATTATTTGTTCCAGCAATCCGTGCATAAACAGCACTCATCGCCGCCTTAAATGGATTTTTGCCGCCGGTAACATCAAGGTAAGTATGTGCGTTGTTTTTCGACTGATAGGATCTGAAGATGGAGAATTTATCCGTCATGCTTGCTAGTCGCGGAAAGGTAGATCCAAATGTTATCCCCGGGGTGGACGTCTGAATTTCCCCGGTCATGCTGCGGATCTCCGGTGGTGCCTGCATTTTGGGGTCGAAGAATTCGATATGTGAGGGACCGCCTTGAAGAAACAACAACACAACCGCACGGTCATGGATGAATCCGGCTTGCTGTTTGGCCGCGAGCAGAGCAGGCAGAAACAGACTTCCCATGCCCATTCCTCCAATGCGCAGGAATTCTCGACGCGTAGATCCGGGACAATCCGTCAATCGGTTGGAATCGGTGATAGTAAGCATATCGTACTTCCTGTTTGCACTTAACTTAACAAAAATACCACCAAGAGTGAAAGAGAAGTTGCTAACTGTGGTCTAGGAACACCGTCCGCTCAACGGAATCTTCCGCCTGCGCCACAAAGCCAAATCACCGACCACAGTATCCGGTCAGTTGGGGACTGTCTGAGATTTAATTTTGTGTCGGGCACCCTGCAAATGCACCTCGAAGAACATTCGCTCCAATTCCTTGATCTTCG